>JAUWOG010000698.1 GCA_030612305.1 Armatimonadota bacterium
GGTTTTGCCCGAAACTTTCCGCAAACCTATATCCCGTTACCTGTACCTGTGGGACGGCTATCCAGTGGGGCCAGGAGTCGAGCGATGAAACTATGCAGCGAATGCGGAGCTCGCAACGCCGACCACAGCTATCTGTGTGTCCAGTGTGGAGCGCAGTTGACCGCCGTCTCTGTGGACACAGAGGCAGAGTACACCGGCGATACGGACCAGATTCCGCCGCAGAACGCGGATTCAGCCGATGACCTCCTGGCGAGGGCCTCGGATGCCCTGGCCGACGCTCGGCCCCGTGACGCTATTGAATATTGTCACCGCGCACTGGCACTCGAACCCACCTATACCTCGGCGTTCGCGCTTCTGGGCATGGCATGTGATGAGGCCGGCGAGCTCGAAGCGGCTCTGGAAGCTTACAATAACGTACTGCGGCTGGAGCCGTCGCGGACCGCCGAGCGCCAGAAGGTCAACCTCCTCAAGCTGCAGATACTGAGAGGAGAGCAGACGGCAACTCCGGAGCAGGCGCAGGCATCGTGGACGCAGGCATCGTGGACGAAACATGCGCCACTGATCCTCGCGGCTGCCGCGGCCCTGCTTGTGTTCGTCGTGGGCGCCTTCTTCATCGTCAGCGCCCGCAACGCCCAGCGGCTCGGGGATGTCGAGCAGGCTTACGAAGCCGCCATGGCTGCCGGCAATGCGGCGATGGCCGATGGTCGCTACGCCAAGGCAGAGTCGCATTTCGGGGTCGCCTTGCGCGCCAAGGCGGACGACGCAGCCGCCACGACACGACTCGACAACGCCGGCAAGCAGAAGACACAAGCCCTGGCCTCCCGGACTGTCCAAATACCGAAGTGGCTCCCGTCAAAAGGTCCCAACCCGTTCAGGCCCGTCATCGTCCCGCCAACGAAGGAAAATGAACCCGCTGCCACAGTTCCCCCTGTTTTTGCCCCGTCGCCGGTGAGGCCTTCTTCGCTCCCCCGTACCGTTCGTGGCGGTAGCCGGTACGGTCCACGCCCTGTCACCCCGTCGGGTGCATCCGGCCAGGCCGCCGGTGCCGAGAGCGAGCCTCCGTCTCCGATCAGCCCGCGTGGCGATTCCCAGCCGGTCAAGCGCCCTGAGAGTGCAACGCCATCTGTGCCAGCCGCGGCAGAAGAGCGCGGCCCCGGCGAGATCACTATCTGGAGCAGCGACAAGCCCACTTCGCCCTCCAAACCAAAGCCGCCCGCTGCAAATCCGGTGCCTCTCCGCGATAAAGCGGACCAACTCAAGGGCCAGGGACGCTATGAGGAAGCCAGTAAGGCCTACGGCGCGGCCATCGAAGCCTATAGCCAGCAGCTGAAGAGCAATCCGCAAAGCCGCGCGGCCACACAGGCCGCCATTGACACGCTGAAGAGAAAACGCCAGTTGTGCGATACACAGAAGTGACGCCGAGCAGTCCGACAGCCGCTCCCGATTCGGCCGGTCTGCCAGGGCTACCGGCATATCCCGGCGCACACGCAGGAGGAAGCTGATTGCGCTTTCCGCTTTGGCACACCGCCTTGGCTGCACTGCTCATCACGCCGGCAGCCCTTGCCGCGACGCGCGACACCGGCGTAGCCTTCGTGTTGCCCGGCGATGCGTACACTCCCCGGCTCAGCGCGCTGTGTGACGCCGTCGTCAACGCTGCTGCAGGCCTCCATGACCGCCAGGCCGTGCTGCTCCACTCTGCGTCCCCTCTGCTGCCGGACGAAGAGGCGCGCGAGCTGTTCGCAAAGCTCGCCACTGACCCATACGCTCTGGGATCACTGGCCCTCCACCTGGACCTTGATGAGATACTGCTCGTGCGCGTTATGATGCCCGACGGCACCGCGGCCACAGCGGAGGTGACTATCTCTACGCTCTGGGGCGGAGCCGACCTCGACGGTGTGCGCAGCTTCGAGATCACAGTGCCGGC
>JAUWOG010000687.1 GCA_030612305.1 Armatimonadota bacterium
GGCTCCAGCGGCTACTTCGGCTGGAACACCATCAGCAAGCGCATGGCTCTGTACTATATGACGGGCGACGAATTCCACGCGCGCGAGTTCCTCCGCCTCGCCTTTCCCGACGAGAAAGCGCTCGCAGAGATTGACGCAGCCGATGGCGAGCGCATTGAGAACAAGAACGACCCGCTCGCCGGGCCATATCACTACAGCGCCCACATGATGATGCTCTTCTGGGATCTCATCGAGGAGAGCCCCGTCTTCTCCGACGAAGACCGCCTGCGGGTCACGAATGCCTTCTCGCGCCAGCTCACTCATCGCGCCAAAGAGGGCGTCTATGGCCTCACCGGACACCGGGGCAACGTCGGGAATCGCCACGGCGACTGGGCAGCCATGTCCCTCTACGTCATCGCGCGCTACTTCCAGAAGGACTACCCGAACCCCATCTGGGAGACGGCCCTCGACTCGGTGAAGCACTACTTCTCCGCCATCGAGGACAGCCCATGGATGGCCGGATACAACGACCACATCTTCTGGCACACCTCCTACTACGACCCGATACTCGACTACATCATCATGACTGACTACCGCGCGGCGCTCGAGAGCGGCAACCTCGAACACGCCCTCCGCACCCAGGATGTCCTGTTCACCGGCAATACGCCGGACTGGGGGGTCAAGGCCTCCTCGCTCAACTATCTGGACCGCATGGCCTATCTCACCGGTGACGGCAAGTGGCTTTTCTACCGCGACCGCACCGGCCTCGACACCGACACCTTCCGGCTCGGCCAATCGTACTGGCCCGACGACTCCCTCCAGCCGAGGCCGCCCACTGAGCTGGTCGGCAAATGGACCATCCAGGACATGCCGGAGCCGATGTGGAAGGCCCGCAACAGCGGCCTGCCCCTCGACAACTCATTCCTCTGGGGGAGTTTTCGCAGCTCCCTCGACGGCGTCGGAGATTACGTGCTCATCAAGGGCCACAACGGTGCCGGCCGCAATCCCTATCACACCTTTGTCGCGCTCGAAGTGCGCCTCAGCGGCCAAACCCTCCTCAAGGGCTACCACACCCAGGTGCTGACGAATGCCGACGGCATGGTCGAGCCGGAGGTGGCCATGAACGCCGCCCTTCTTCACCACGACGCAATCGGCGAGACAGTGCTCGCCGTCGCCGAAGTCCCCAAACAAGCCTACTGCAATTGGCGTCGGAGTCTCGCGCAACGTGTCGGCCGCTATGCGCTCTTCGTTGATGACCTGACCTTCCGCACCGACAGCGAGAACATGGAAGTGAATACCGAGTGGAATCCGGTCGGCGGCGCATGGAAGCCGGCGCAGAATGCCCTGCGCATCAGCGGCAAGAGCGAGAGCAAGCTGCCTGCCGGATGGATGCAGTGGCGCGCTCTGCAGGCCCCCTGTACGAGCCGGCCGGCCGGCGAGAAGTTCCTCCGGCCCCTCAACAGCCTCGACATCTATCTCCTGCTCGGCGATGAGCCCGGCGGATGGATACAGATGCCGTTCACGCTCGAAAAAGACGCCGCCGCAGAGCTCTTCGTGGACCTGCTCAACTACACGGACCGGGGCAACCTCCGCATCTACCTCGATGACGAGCAGGTAATCGAGGCCTTCGAGCACTATGCGCCCGCCGTCGAAGAGAAGCGCGTATCCCTGGGCAAGCGCGAACTCACCGCCGGCGAGCACCACATCCGCGTCGAAGCCATCGAAAGACCTGCCGCGTCCGCCAGGTGCAATATCGCGCTCAAGGGCATCACCATCAAGCCTGATGATGCCGCCGACGGCGCGCAGAAGCCGCTCTTTCAGCTTCTGCCATGTGACCTGACGCAGGCAAAGGGTGGGAGCTTCACGACGATGACCTGGCGCGGTGCGATCAAGGACGGACAGCACCTTACCTCCTTCTACCTGCTCGGCCAGACCACGGACCCGGACAACGAGGCCCTCTCATGCATGCGCGTCGCCGACAACGCCGCTGCCCTGGCCCTCCCTGCCCCGGC
>JAUWOG010000181.1 GCA_030612305.1 Armatimonadota bacterium
CGTCGCGGCACTCGACTGCGTTGTCAACCTCGCCACCCGCCACCTTCCCGCCGCGCTGACCGGCCAGGTCCACCAAGACGCTTCCGGGCTTCATCTGTTCGATTATGTCCCGGGTCACGCTCACTGGTGCGCGCCGGCCGAAAAGCTGAGCCGTCGTGATGACGACGTCTGACTGTATGCAGACCTTCGCCATTGCCTGGCGCTGCATTTCCTGCTGCTCCGGTGTCAGCTCCTTGGCGTATCCGCCTGCCGTCTCAGAGGTCTCGCCGAGGTCCACCTGCACGAACCTCGCGCCCAGCGACTCGACCTGCTCTGCCACCGCGGGCCGCGTATTGAAAGCCTCGACGCGCGCACCCAGCCGCTTTGCCGTAGCTATCGCCTGGAGCCCGGCTACGCCCGCGCCGATGACGAACACGCGCGCCGGAGCAAGCGTACCCGCCGGTGTCATCATCATGGGGAATATGCGATCCAGCCGGTCCGCAGCTATGATGACCGCTACATACCCCGCCAATGACGCCTGCGAGCTCAGCGCATCCATCTTCTGCGCCAGCGTCGTACGCGGGATCATCTCCATGCTTATCGCCGTCACTCCGGCAGCCGCCAGACTATCAGCTAGTTCGCCCTCATTGAACGGGTCGAGATAGCTGACGTGGATACACCCCTCCTTGAGCTGAGCGACCTCGTCTGCCGGTGGCCTGTTGAGCCGCAGTACCATGTCCGCACTGCCGAGACAGCCTGCGCGGTCGGCACTTACGCTCGCGCCTGCCTCCTCGTACGCAGTATCAGTGTGCCGCGACGGGACGCCCATGCCGCTCTCCACCGTCACCTCGATACCTGAGCCCACCAGCTTCGCAACATCGGGGGGTATTATCGGCACCCGTCTCTCTGCGGGGTCTGTTTCCTTCGGAACAAAGATCTGCATCCTGCATCCCTGGCGTCGCTGTGTGTCTGGCCGTATGCCCATTTCCCGGACAAAACTATGGGCACTGCGTGGGCGCTTCTCCGGGCCAGCAGTGCCCCTGCCTCTGGGCCATTCTACAACGGCTCGGGCTCGCGTTCAACAACTCTGAAGGTGCGACGAGGTTGGTATTCGTCCGGATGCGGCCCACTTACTGTGCCTACTTCGTCTAGGGCTGCACCACGGTCGGCGTAATGATGATTGTGGGATTGTGCATCAGCCTGTGGCGATAGGCCCGGTCGGTGCCCGCAATCGCGTGATTGAGCACGTAGTTGTCACGCAGCAGTGAGGTTATGACCAGGCTCTGGCCGGGCGTCACCGAGACATTGGCTCTCGTGGCCTGATAGCGGGTGATGGGGGTCGGGTACTGAGCCTGACCGCAGATTGTGCCCGCCCAGTCCGTCATGCGCGGGCGCAGGATCATGTCTATCGTCCCGTCGCTCATTATCTGCGGCTTCACCCACAACTCGATGCCTCGGAATATCACCTTCGCGCACTGTGGCTTGCAGCAGTTCGGACCCGCAAACCGGCAGCAGACGTGGGCGATGCTGAACGGTATGGCCTCGCCGATTGCGACGATTCCCTGCGCGCCGTTGACGATGCTGATATTCGTCTCGAGGGTGCGGAGCCCGCGCTTGTTCTCAAGCACCGCCAGCGCCGCGTGCCGGGAGTCTATGCCGTACCGGTACGGTGGCTTCGTGTCCCGAGTCGCCGCCAGGCTGTTGAGGTACGCGTCGGGCGGAAGGGCGGTCCAGTTGCTGCACCAGAGCTCCACCTCCGGTTCCGGCCAGTCGACAACGACTACCTGCAGCGCCACCGAGAGTCGCGGTATGTCGAGGAGGTCTATCGCCGCCGCGGCCGCATTCACCGCCGCCGGTGTGCCCACAAGCTTGATACAGTTATCGCACACCATGACCTCCGGCTCGCCCGCCAGTCCCTGCGGCATCGGAACCGCTGCCGGCTCGCGCTCGTACGTGTAGCTCCACGCACATACGCCATCCACCGGCCGCCGGTCGTATGCCGGCAGAGCGTCAATCGCCTGCTTGATGAGGCTGGTTGCGAAATGCGGGTAGTAATGCCGCAGCTCCATCTGCGGATATGTCTGCCCCCACATCCGTGACGCCAGGTAGCACGCGTCCGAATACGTCGGCGTCACGCACTTGGTCTCACTTGCCGCAACCGTCGCAGCCTCCTGCGCCACGACGCTGCCACATGCGACAACCGCCAGGGCCAGCATCACAACTGCTGTCATCGCCCATGCTCTTCCCATAATACCCTCCGCTGCTTGTAATTCTGGTCATGTTACTACAGTAAGCGTGCCGTTTCAACAGATATTCGCGGTTCTGCGGGCACTGACCTGCTTGTGCAGGCACTGACCTCCCCGCACTGCCGCACACTCAAAGGCCGCCGGACACGGAACTCCAACGGCCTGCACAGTCCTGTACTCTCACCAGTTCATCTATCTGGGGGATTGGTGCCTGATTATCGTCGGGGTTACCACCAGCACCGGGTGCGATGTCAGATGCCGCCGGTAGCGGCTGAATAGACCGCCGAACTTCTCGTTGATGCTCTCGGTATCACGCGACAGACCGCCGATGATCATGCTCTCGCCATCAGCCACAGTCACCGTGGTGCTCACCGTCGCATGTCTCGTTATCGGGAGCGGCGACGAGCCCGGTATGCTCACCTCGCCGATCCATTCCGACAGCGCCGGCTCAAGCTGCATCGTCACCGTCCCATCACCGTTGATGCGCGGCCGCACCCATAGCTCCGTCCCGATGAATATCGCGTTGACCTCATCCACGGTTGCCAGTCGAAAACCATACTGGTCGTATTCGACGGTCGTGGTGACAAACGGGAGGCTCTCGCCGAAGACCACTAGCGCCGGCGCGTTGTTGAGGGTCGTCACATTCGCGCCCTGTACATGGCGCCCGCGCGAGCTTGTGTCCAGCATGTTCAGCGCCACTCGCGTATTCTCCCACGCATACCGGATTTCCGGCCCGGCCGCCATCATGTTCCCCCGGCTGCCGGCGTCCATATCTCCGCGCGTCCATTCCCAGGCCAGTGTCCAGCCCTCAAGCTCGTCCTGCGGCAAGTCCACCGACTGCACATCCACATTCACCATATCTGTCGGCTGGGCCAGCATCGCGATGAGCTCCTGCAGCTCCTGGATCGCCGCAAGGGTGCCCTTCACCATGATCACATTCTGCGCCGGCACGACCAGCGGCCGGCCCAGAATGCCTCGCGGAACCATCCCGCTCAGCCGCCCGCCGCTCTCGGATGGGTAGCTCCTCGCCCGCGTATCTTGCGCCCATCTGCCTGTCCGGCTCGACCGTTGCCTGGCCGCCTGATACACCATGTCAGTGGCCAGCTCCTGCATCAGATTATCTCCGGCGCCTCGTGCCTCCGGCGGGCCCCAGAGCATCGCCACGAGCTGCTCCGCGTCCATGTATCGCGGCGCTATCCGCCGGATCGTGAAGTTCTCCGCAGACGCGGCCGTCTGCCACGACAGGCACAAGACGGCCGCAAGAGCGACAGCGACTCTTCTGGCAAAACGCACCATCAGCCTCCTCCCCCCCGTTACCGGAATGGGCCTTCTACTATTAGACATAGTGTCTGCGCCCTATGTTCGCCTGTCTCACTCGCTGCCTGGCTCGGCCTAGTCAAGCAGCGTCGGCGTGACGACCAGCACCGAGCGGTACGAGAGTCGTGGCTCAATGCGCGGCGCCAGTCCATAGAACTCCTTCCCCGACATAGCCTGATCCCCGCGGTCAACCTCCATCAACAAGCTCTCTCCCTCTCTTACTGTAACCTGCGCCTCACTCGCCCGGTACAGCCTCATGGACAGGTCCACCTCCTGCGACGGGTCCAGCCACCCGGCCCAATAGCATACACTCGGCCGCACGCGTACCGTCAGCGAGTTGTCGCCATTTATCGTCGGCAGCATTGGCAGCACGGTACCCGCAAAAACCGCCCGCACCTGCGCATTCCTCCCCGGGCGGGGATCGAACCGGTCCACCTTCGTTCCCCCTGTGAAATACGGCATCGTCTCACCGAAGGCCACGATCCCCGGGGCATTGTTTCTCACCGTTACAGATGCCGTCAGCACATGCTGGTATGGGTCTGCACGTTCCAGCAGGGCTCGCACATCATTCGCGCTCACCCGCGCCAGACCCGGTCTTTCCCCCTCCCGTAGCAGTTCCCAGTCTATGCCCAGCGCCTCCAGTTCACTGCTCGGCAGGTTCACCCAGTGTACCTCCATCACAGCCGAGCGACTGGGCACATCCAGCATCTCCAGAATCTCTCTGAACTGGTTGAGTGCAATCTGGCTCCCGTTGACTACCAGCGCGTTCTTCGAGGGCATGACCTCGACGAGCCGGTGTACCTGTCTCGGCAGCATCTCGCGAAGCTGGTTGCCCTTTACCGGCGGCGGGTATCTGCGCGTCACGGTGCCCGGCACCCAGTAGGCCTGGGTGTACGGCAGCCGCCTCACTGCATCCCGCACCAGGTCATTGGCGAACTCCCACGCGAGCCGGTCCAGGTCCTCTTCCATGTCCTCGTGGTAGCCCGTATCCCAGAATGCGTCGGCTATCAACCGCGCGTCCCCATGCTTGAGCACAAAGGTCTCCTCGGCCGCGTACGCCGGTGCCTGCGCAACCACCATCGCCGCCGCCATCGCCACGACGACCGTCAGCATCCGCCTGTCCACTCTCATCGAATACCCCCTGATACCATCATAATGCCTCTCCCATTCTAATACACACACTCCCACTCCGACAAGCGCCAAATCCTCCCGGCGCGAAGGACGATGCGCCCCTCGTGGGGAATGTATGTCTGCAGGTCACTGGTTACAAGTCGCTACTTACAAGTCATACAGGGAGAATCCTCATGGCCCCGCGTATCGGTTTCATCATCATCGGACATCACGACTACCAGAATGACATCGGCGAGCACTTCGCGAAGCAGGCCGTGGACGCGCTCAAGCAGCGCGGCATTGATGTCGTCTTTGATCCGGTCTCCCACACCGACCCGATCGCGGCTAGCTTGGCCGCCCGCGAGCTGATCAAGCAGGACCTCGACGGGGTCATCGCCTTCCTCGGGACCTGGATCGAGTGCTCGACTGCGACTGCTGCCATCCGCGAGTTCGAGCACCTGCCCTTCGCCGTCTGGGGCTTCAACATGTTCCCGTGGGAGGGCAAGCGCAACTCGACCGGCTCATTCGTCGCGATATGTGTCCTCAAGGGTGCTCTCGACCGCATGGAGTACGACTTCAAGCCCCTCATCGGCCTGCCCGACGATGAGGCGACCATCAGCAGCGCGGTAGCCTTCTGCAATGCCGCCGGGGCCGCCCAGAGCCTCAAGCGCACCCGCCTGGGTCTCGTCGGCGAGGCGGCGATGGCGAGGTACCCCGGCACCTTCGACCACGTGCTGCTGCGCCGCCACATCGGCCCCGAAGTCGTCCATTTCGACTCCTACACGGTGATCCAGATGGCCGGGCAGATTCCCGAAGCCGAAACCCGGCAGGCCCTCGCCGAGATCAAATCCGCTGCCAACGTCCAGGCCACCGACGAGCGCCTGGCCAAGGCCGTCAATGTCGGTCTCGCTCTCTGCAAGCTGTGTGAGGAGCACCACCTCGATGCCCTCAATGTGAAGTGCCAGTACGAGTTCTCGCAGCAGTACTGCATGACCGCCTG
>JAUWOG010000417.1 GCA_030612305.1 Armatimonadota bacterium
GCCGCCTTCACCGCCTCCGCTTTCGGCTCCGCAGGCACCACGCAGAAGACCTGCCGCGACCCGCAGATCGCCGGAATCGTCATCGTGATGGCGTTGCGCGGAACGTCTTCGAGGCTTGCGTACCGCGCCTCCGCATCGGGGTGCTCTTTGTAGTCCCGGTATTGCTGCTGCACCGATTTGTCATCAATGGTGATGACATCATTCAGCTTCTCGGCGAAGAAGTCCGACCCGGGCTCATTGAAAGCGATATGACCGTTCTCGCCGATCCCGATGATGGCGATATCAATGCCCCCGTGTTCCTCCAGCAGCCGGTCGTACTCCTCGCATCGCGCCTCAGGCGTCCCTTCCAGATCGGCCATGAAGAAGATGCGGCCCGGCTTGACGGCGTCGAACAGGTGCGCCTGCAGATAGACCTCGAATGAGTTCTTGTGCCCGCGCGGCAGGTCAAGGTACTCATCCAGATGGAAGGCGATCACCTTGTCCCATGGCAGGTCCGGGATCTCGCACAGCGCCGCCAGCACATCATCCTGCGACGGTGCCGCCGCAAAACACATCGTGATATTCTCCTTCTCTGCTGCCACCGCTTTCATCGCCTCAGCGACATCCGCCGCCGCCGCCGCACCCATCTCGCCTCGGTCCTCAAGTATCTTCACCCGGCTCGAAATCAGTCTCATATCCTCATGTCCTCCGTCGTGTCAGTCGCGATGTCGTACGCAACAACGCTTCGCCGCGATCCGCAGCAGCACCTTCACATTCTGCCTCACCACGCGGGCGGGCATAGCTCTACTCCTGCCCCTGCTGGTACTGCGCGAACGCCTCCGCCACGCGCTTTAACTGCTCCGGAATGATGATCCCCGCCGGGCACTTCTCCAGGCAGTCCCCACACTCGATGCACTCCTCCGGGCTCACCTCCAGGCTCTCCCAGACCTCCAGCGCCACATGGCGCTGGTTCTCACTGTAGGCCCCCAGCATGTCACCGGCCTTGAGCACCGACGGGATATCTATTCCCACCGAACACGGCTGGCAATATCCGCACCGCAGGCAAACCTGGCCGTAGCGATAGTCTCCCTTCATCCGCGCGATGAGGCGCATCAGTTGCTCCTGCTCATCGGCCGACAGCGGCGCATACTCCTCCCCGACGGTCACATTCTCACGCACCTCATGGGCCGCCTGCATCCCGGGTATCACTACGCTGACATTCGGGTTGCCGAGCACGTAGCGCAGCGAGCCGGCCACGATTGCATCCGGCCCTCCAAGGCCCGCCTCACGCTGCTAGAGCGGCTGCCACAACTGCCCACCTGACAGCGACTTCATCACGATGACGCCCATCTCCGCCGCCTTCGCCGCCGGCAGTATCTCCGCCTCGACACTCTCCGAATCCAGCGGGTTGTAGCAGACCATGATCGTGTCAAACAGCCCCGAAGCAATCGCCTCACGCATCACCTGCAGGTCCCGGTGAATCGTGATACCGATATGGCGCACCTTGCCTGCCTCCTGCGCCTTGAGCGCGGCCTCATACGCCCCTCCGACAGCGCGCACGGCCTCCCAGCGCTCCCCATCACTCACGGTGTGCAACTGGTAGAGGTCAATGTAGTCTGTGCGCAGATTCTTCAGGCTGATCGCCAGATGTTCTTCCACGCCTTTGACATCACGCTCACTTGTTTTCGTCGCGATGTAGAACTCATCCCGCCGGTGAGAGATTGCCTTGCCGATTTTCTCCTCACTGTCCCGGTAGTTGCGGGCGGTATCAATGAAGTTGATGCCCAGGTCAAGCGCCAGGTTGAGGCACTCGTCCGCCTCCGCCTCGGTGATGCCCGGCAGCTTGATCGCCCCGTAGCCGACGATCGTGACCGCCAGACCTGTCTTGCCCAGTATTCGTTTCTCCATCTGTCAGATCACTCCCCGCGACGGTTGTAGGTCTCCAAGCAACTGTACTTTCCCGCTTGCGGCAACAATTCCTGCCTGTGGATGGCCCCCTTGACGATGCAACGCCACACTCGTTGCCCTTGCAGGCGTGGCCCAATGCGATATAATGGAGGCAATGCCAATACAAGGGACGACGCAGCAAGTGATGGAGCGCAAGAGCTCGCTTCAGAAAGTCACCGACCTCCTCCTCGTCTTCGCACTCGTGTTCATTGCCGCCATCCTCATCTCCAGATACATGGCCCATCGCACCGAGAGCAGCAAACGCCAGATTACCGTGGAACGCATGATGGCGGTCGAGGACGCCCTCGCCAGGTACATGATCGATTCCGGCGGCATGTTGCCGACAGGCACACAGGGCCTCAAGGCGCTCCTCGAGAAGCCCGAACACCCCCCCCTCTCCCGCTCGTGGTCCGGGCCCTACGTGCGCAGTAAGACGGTGCTCAGAGACGGCTGGGACCATGACCTTCAGTACCTCTGTCCCGGCAGGGAACTCGAAGGATACGAGGGAATACACCATCCCTTTTCCCTGTGGAGCTACGGGGAAGACGGCGCCGAGGGCGGGGAAGACACGGACGCCGACATCTGTTCATGGGACCGCACCACGATGATTACGCAGAGGTGAGCAACGTGCGGACATATCTGCAGGCCGTTGCGTTCTGCGCGATGCTCCTGGCAGCGCCGATGCTGGAGGCGGCCGCTGCTGAGGTGCCGCAGCGGGTCGCAGAGACCCTCGCCGGATACCTCCCGACACTGATATCAGACTGCGACCAGTCCGGCGGCGTCCTCGCTCTCCACCCGCCCGGCACCACGTATGGCGTACTCACAATGGCCGCAACTGCCGGCGCGAAAGGCACCGGCAAGAGCCTCCAGTGGCGGATCAGAACATCCGCCGGCGACGCGGCAGCCCTCAAGCTCCCCTGCGATTTCCAGACGCCCCCTGACTTCCTCGCGTTCTGGCTCAAGAATCCGTTCGGACACCAACTGGACCTCGCCCTGCAACTGACCACTGCCACCGGCGAGACCATACCCCTCGGCACACACAAGCTCGGCGCTGAAATGAACTGGCACCAGTTGGCCTTCGATGTTCCCGAGACGCATATCGCCTGGGCGAACGTGGATGGCATTTCCCTGCTCCTCACCGGCCTCAAGCCTCACGCCACCTGCGAACTCTACATTGACCAGGTCGAAGCCTACTATCCGCCGCCCCTGACCGTGAGGGTGCAGATCACCGGCCTCGGCGCTCATGCAGAAGCCGGGGATCAGGTCACTCCGCAGATTGCTCTCACGCCCGCGGAGAGCCGGGACAAATGGCCGCCGGTCGCTGTCGTATTGCAGCAAGCCGGCTTCGTAGTCGCGCGCGCGCAGCTCGAAGCCGGACCTGCACCACCGCAGGCAGGCAGCGCCGTGACCTTCACAGACGCGCGTCTGCAGCTCCCGCTCTACTTGCCTCCGGGCCAGTACGAACTCCGCCTCGAAGGTGATATCAAAGCCGCACCGGAACCGCTCTGGCCGCGCCTTGCTGTCACGAGTTCCCTCCCGGCTCCCGAAATCAGCATCCGCGTCAAAGACGGCGTGAAGGCGATGCTCTTCAACCAGCAGCCCGTCGCGCCTGTCCTGCTCGAAGCGCCGCTGGGAGATGCGCCGGCGGGAGATGCGCTGCAGAGCCCG
>JAUWOG010000545.1 GCA_030612305.1 Armatimonadota bacterium
CCCTTGAGGAAGTGGTCAAACCACTGCAGCCGCGTCGCCTCATGGTCAGAGAGGCCGCCGTCGGGGAGGAAGGAAAGGTCGCCGGCCGAGGTAGTGCCGACGCCGCCGTGGGTCCACGGCCCCATCAGCAGATGCACCGGCGTTTCCTGCCGCTTGCTCATCTCGACGAAGTTCTCCACCGTGCTCCGCGTGTAGCTGTCATACCAGCCGCCGACGTAGAGCGTGGGCACATCGGCGTGCTCATCGTAGTACGGCTTCGGCCCGTAGCCTGGCTGCTTCCAGTACTCGTCATAGGTGACGTGCTGCAGGAGGTCCAGGCACCATTGCTCGTAGGACGGTATGAGGCGTAGCGGGGAGTTCTCGGGCCGGATCGGCCCGCTCTTCACCCAGTCCCAGATGTTCGCATGGGCCTCGTCGAGTGCCGCCTTGATCGTCGGATCGGCCATCGCTTCCTTGCTCGTCGTCGCCATCGAGAATGCGTAGGTGAAGAAACGAAGCTCGAGGCAGCCATTGTGCCGCATCGAGCTGTGGAAATAGCTCGACGGACCGTAAGTGACGATCATCGCCGCCAGATGCGGCGGATTCAGCGAACCCAGCGCGCTCTGGTCGGCGGCCTCATAGGATGCCCCGAGAGTCCCTACCTTGCCGTCGCACCACGGCTGCGCCGCCAGCCATTCCACCGTGTCATAGCCGTCAGGCCCTTCATGCGCGAACGGGTAGAAGATGCCCTCCGATTCGTATCTGCCGCGCACATCCTGCATTGCCGCCACATAGCCGCGCTCGGCGTAGTACTTGCCATGCGCCGCGTGGTTGGCCTTGTCATAGGGCGTTCGGGTGAGCACGACCGGGAATTCGCCCTCGACCTTCTCGCCGTTGATTGCCGGGAGATAGATGTCCGTGGCCAGGCGGACCCCATCTCGCAGGGGGACCATTGTGTTGCGTTCGGCGAAGGCTTCGTACGACGGTGCCGAGCAAACCTGTGTGTGTGCCGACATCTGTAAGAGCTCACCCTTTCGGCTTGTGTAGTTGAGTGCTCGAAGCTGTCAGATGATTATCGCGAACCTACTTGCCCGCAGCGCGTCAGACAACATAATATATCCTGGTGCCACCGTTGGCAACTTCTGCTTCCTCCTGCTTGTGTGGGGGCCAACGCATCATCTGCGCGGGCGCTAGTTTGCCCTTCCTTGCTCAATACACCTGCCTCCAGGCAATCTGGAAGGGCACGAGTTTCTGCCGCGCCGGTGGGGTTTGGATAAGTTCCTATGCGGAACTTATCCAAATTCCTGAGCGCAAACTCCCTTGCGCAAGAGGAATTCCGCCACGAAACAGGGAATTGTCCGACACCGTACTTCGTCATTACTACCGTGGGTTAGCAACACTTGGATACTGAGGCAGCAGGCCGACAACTGGTCGCACAGGCCCAGGCTGGTGATCAGCGGGCGTTTGGCAGGCTCTATTCCCAATACGCTCGGCTGATCCACAGCATCATTCGGCACATGGTAGGCGATGATGACACGGCCGCCGATCTCACCCAGGAGACCTTCATCCGGGCATGGAACTCGCTGCCCCGCCTGAAGGCCCCACGGGCCTTCCCGGGTTGGATCCGCATGATAGCGCTCAACATGATCCGCGACTGGGTGAGAGCAAAGAGGCCCACCGAACCTCTGGAAAGCGATGACGAGGACGGCCTCGAAAAGCAGTGGGCCGACGATGCCGCCGGACCCGCCGAGGAACTTGAAATCACGGAGCAGCAGGCTCAGATCCGAGAGGCCATCCAGCGCCTCAGCGATGACCAGAGACTCGTAGTCGTCATGCACCATCTGGAGGGCAAGCCGGTCGCCGAGATAGGCCGTGAACTCGACATTCCGGTAGGGACTGTCCTTTCCCGCCTTGCCCGTGGACGAGATGCACTCAGAATCAAGCTTGCGCCTTACGTGGAGGAATGATTACGGTGAAGTGCGCTGACATCCGGAAAAAGCTGGCCGACTATGCAGTTGGCGCTCTCGACGAGAAGCTCGCCGAGCGCGTCGAGCTGCACCTGCGCCAGTGCGAGAGCTGCCGCAAGGAGCTCGCCGCGCTGGAGCGTGTCGCCGGAGTCCTCCAACCGATGGAGATGACCGACCCGCCGCCGGACCTCTGGGCCCGGATCCGCTCCCGCCTGCAGCCGCGAGCGGCCCGCAGGCCCGTCTGGCAGCGCTACTGGAGGCCCGCCCTTGCCATGGCGGCAGCCGCGGCCATACTCATCGCTGTCATCTTCGCCCTTCCCTTGATGCACAGTCCGGACACCGGCGCCCCGGCGCTCGACCTGCCCATCCTCGCCGACGCAGACGGCACCACCTACGCCGAGACGCAGCTTGCTGCCGCCTGGGACCAGCCGCTGGCCGATGAAGCGTCACTCGCCCTTGCTATGGCTTTCATCGAGCCCGCCGACTATTCCGATGACGCTGTTCCCTTCCCGACCGAGTGGGATTCACAGGAAGAAGTGATGCAGTGAAGCGCTGCCTTCCGTTCCTGCTTTTCGGCTTACTGGTCGCCCTCGCCACATGCGGGTGCCGGGACCAGCAGCTCGCCGACGAAGATGCCGGCGAACTCCTCCGCGCCGTCAGGCAGGCAAAGCGTGAGGTCAGCCTCAAGGGGGAACTCGATACCAACGTGCGTGTCGGCGGCGAGTACGTCTCCGGCCACGCGACCGTCCATCGCGGAGATGGCCGCCTGGAGCTCACCTTCACCGACGGTAAGGCCAAGGGCGTCAAGATCATCGAGCAGCAGGGCGACGTATGGCAGATAGCCCCCGACGGCAACGCCGTCCGCCGCCTCCCGCGCCGCCCGCTGGATCAGATGCCTCCGCGCTGCCAACACGCGATTGTCGAGGTCCGCCAAGGTGCGACGCTAGC
>JAUWOG010000323.1 GCA_030612305.1 Armatimonadota bacterium
CCGACCTCACCCAACTCGACCCCGGCACGCCTGCCCTCGACGTCCCTTTCCCATCCAGGGACGGCGGGCGGTGATCTCTCCACCACACTCCCCGAATGACACTTTCCCGCATCAAGCCCATCAACGCACGAAGCACTGTCCTGTCCTCCACATTCAGCCATCCGCCGCTCCGCAATGGCTTGTCGCTGAGGCTAAGGACACTGCCTCCCCTTATTGGCCAGTTTTCGCAACTGGATCGCGAGCGAAGAGTGCCGGGAACTCGCCTGGCAGCAATGCCTGCGTCGCACAGTCACGATTCCGGGCGGGGCCCCCGCACACCGGCCGTCAGCGGAAAATCAGGTAGTCGGGCTCCCAATCTTTCCCCGGCGCGTCGGTCAACCTCTTGCAGTTCGAGCCGTCGGCGTCCATCACGTAGATGTCCCAGTCGGCGTCCCGTGTGCTCGCGAAGATGATCGTCTTGCCACTGGCCGACCATCTGGGATGCCCGTCGCTACATCCGGGCACCTTACTGCAGGTGTAGTTGGTGATCTTCGTGACCCCCGTGCCGTCACTCTTCATGACATAAACGTCCGGATAGTCGTCCGTCTCCCGGGTGAAGGCGATCCGGGTCCCATCGGGCGACCACGCCGGCCAGCCATCCGTTGTCTGCGAATTAGTGAGACGCACGACGTTGCTGCCGTCGGCATTCATCCGGTAGATCTGGCGGTGCCCATCACGCGCACTCGTGAAGACGATGTGCTCGCCATCCGGCGACCAGTCAGCCAGGCCGTCGAAGGCGGGCTGGTCTGGCGTGAGGTTCTGCTTGTTGCTGCCGTCGGCGTCCATCACCCAGACGTCCATCTTCCCGGTCCATCGCTCCCAGACGATGCGATCCCCTTTCGGCGACCACCTCGGGTACCAGTCGATGCCGCCGGCAATCGTCAACCGTTGCAGGTCCGTGCCATCGACCTTCATGGTATAGATGTCGCCATCGTAGGTGTCATCGCGGTTGCTCTTGAAGACTATGCGCTGACCATCGGGCGACCACGAAGGGCTGTTGTCATTCGCTGGATGGGTCGTCAACCGCTGGATCACGAGCCCTTCCGTGAGCTGGGCCGCAAGGTAGATATCCTGCTTGTCGGCGTCACGATTCGATGTGAATAGGAACTTGCGCACAGTGATCATCGGCCGAATAGTCCTCGTCCGAAGCCTCGGCCTGGCGCTCGGAGTCCGCGGGGCCGCCTCCACCCCGTGCCCGATCTCCAGGCCAAGCAGTATCACAGCCACCAACAGCAACGCGCTACGCAGTAGTCTCCGGTGCATCGCTCCGCACTCCTTTCCTCAGCCGCACACCACGCCCCATCGCACCCCTGATGGCGAGTATGCGGTATCCCGATGATCCGGGGTTCCCCATATCAGGCTGCCGACGCCAGTTCTCCTCTGAGCCTTCAGCCGTTAGTACTAGTACTTCGCCGCCGAGGCTGTAGAGTCCTGCACACCTGCCCACGTGGCCGAGTTTCTGTCTGAGCTATTCCTTCAACTGGAGAGTTTGCTGCTGAAGGAGTAGAAGCCGTTCATCCAGGCGAGCGTCGCCCGCATCGTTGCTAACCAATCCGCGGACATTGCTGCTGATTGCGATGCCGGCGAGCGTCGCTGCCGTCGGCTGATCCGAACTCGCGGGCGAGCACTTCGGGTGGAGCTAAGAGAAAGTCTCGCAGACGCGAGTTCTGTGGGGGTTCTGAGATATCGTGACAGGTTCGCCGAGCATTCTGCTCGGCCTTGAGACCTTCAAGGCTCTCACCGATACGCTATTACTGCGTTGGTGCATGAATCTCCGCCCTACTCTCCTCCTCCTCGCAGATGCACGACTCCAGCCGCGCCTGGCACTCGGGACACCTCGGCACCCTCCTGTCGCAGGTATATCCAGACCGCATCGCGGTGCGCGGCATTACCGATCTCAGCGTCTGTACTCCAGGTTACATGTCGGCTGCGGGCAGGGCAAGGAATATGCGGGAGCAGATGTTGCAGCTCACTGGCTGCGGGCGGGGAACTAAGGCGAAGTTGTCCGGTCTAAGCCGTAACCTCAATCGGAGCAAATGCTGACAGCCCCGCGCGCGTGACATCACGTCTCATGCGGCGACATGGAGGAACTGAAGTGAACGCCACCAAACCCCACCGCCTCGCACCAGCACAGGGATTCCCCGAGGGCCCGTGCTTTGACAGCGCCGGCAATCTCTTCTGGGTCAACTGCGGCTCCGGTCAGATATCGAAGCTCTCCACTGAGGGCGAGTTGAGCTGTTTCGTTGACACCGGCGCTGTCCCGCAAGCCGGCAACTTCGCCTCCAACGGCGACATGTATGTCTGCGAAGCCGGCCTCCACGAAATCATCACGGTCCATCCCGACGCCTCCTGGGAGGTCCTTGCCGCGGAGTGCGACGGCGTGCCCTTCCGCTCCCCTAACGACCTCGTAGTGGACCCCGATGACAATATCTACTTCACCGACCCGGGCGGCTCGAACCCGGACAATCCCATCGGCACCGTCCACTTCGTCGCCAGAGACGGTGAGGCGGCAAAACTCGATGACGGCTTGGAGTTCCCCAACGGTATCGCGATGACCGCCGATGCACAGACGCTCAGCGTCATCGAGACCTACCCGCGCTGCGTCTGGAACTATGACATCGTGAAGCCTGGAGTCGTTGCGGAGAAGCGGATGCTGTGGCAGGATGAACGCGAGGAGTCTCTGCCTGACGGTATGGCCTACGACGCCGAGGGCAACCTCTGGGTCGCCGCCTTTCGCACCGGGACCATCGCGGTCGTCTCACCGCAGGGCGAGACGCTGGAGCGCTACGACGCCGGCGGCCCCAAGCCCACCAACTGCGCATTCGGCGGCCCGGACCTCTCGACGCTCTACATCACCGAGGTCGAGACCAACGCCATCTACAGCATCGAAACCGGCGCCACCGGCCAGAAGCTCTTCCCCGACATGGCGTAGCTTATCCCTTTGTGAGACCTCCGCGCCCTTCACTCACTCCGCCCACAGCGGCACTATCTCGAACCGCCCGACATCCACCAGGCCCTTGTCCGTCAGCTTCAGCGATGGGATCACCGGCAGCGCCAGGAATGACAGCGTCATGAAGGGAGCCGTCAGTGTGCAGCCCAGCTTTCGCGCCGCTGCCTTGAGCCGCTTTCCGGCCTCGGCTACGGCCGCCAGCGGCTGCTCGCTCATCAGCCCGCCGATCGGCAGCTCCAGCAGCGCCGGCACTTCCCCACCACCGACCGCCACCTGACCGCCCTCTGCCTTCTCGATAGCCCGTACCGCCGCCAGCATGTCCTCATCATTGGTTCCCACGACGACGATGTTGTGCGAGTCGTGGGCGACACTGCTCCCCAGCGCTCCGCGTTTCAGCCCGAACCCCCGCACGAAACCAACCCCGACATTGCCGGTGCCCTTATGGCGTTCCACGACCGCGAGTTTCAGCAGGTCCCGGTCCGGGTCGGCCACAGCCAGGCCGTCTTCGATGCGCGCGTCTTCAACGCTCTGGCCGGTGACGACCTGGGCGTTTGCCGCACTAATGACACGCACCCGCGTCTTGCCTGCCTCGGCAGCCACACCGAATCCGCCGAACTTATCCCAGTTGATATTCATACTCACCGGCAGCGTTGCCGGCGTGTGTGGCAAGTCAACCACCATCGCCCCATCCTTCGCCACCAGCCGGCCGCCCTGATACACCGATTGCGCCGCGAAATTCCCCAGGTCCGCGCACACCACTATGTCCGCCCGATATCCCGGCGCAATCGCGCCATATCCCTGCCGCGCCAATCCGAGCCTCTCCGCCGAATTCAAGGTAGCCATCCGCACGACCGTCATCGCGTCAAGCCCGTAGCTGATCGCCTTCCGCACCAGGTCATCAATATGCCCTTCGCTCAGCAAATCCCCGGGCTCGCGGTCATCCGTACACAAGCAGCACCGGCGGCTGTTCTCCGCCGTCACCATCGGCAGCAGGTCCACCAGATTCCGCGCACTGCTGGCCTCCCGCAGCAGCACATACATCCCCTTGCGCAGTTTCTCCGCCGCCTCCTCCGCCCGCGTACACTCGTGGTCGGCATCTATCCCGGCCCCGATGTACGCATTCAGGTCTGCCCCGCTCAGGCCTGGACAGTGCCCGTCTATCACCAGCCCGCGACGACGCGCATCCTCCAGCTTCGCCATCACACCGGGGTCGCAGGAAAGCACGCCGGGGAAATTCATCACCTCGCCCAGACCAATAATGCCCGCCTTCCCATAGAGCTTCGCAAGTTCCGCCGCCGCCAGCTCGGCACCTGACGTCTCCATGTCCGTGGCCGGCACACACGAGGGCGCCATGACGAACACGCTCAGCGGCACTCCGGC
>JAUWOG010000670.1 GCA_030612305.1 Armatimonadota bacterium
ATGTCGGCCTGCACCTGCTCGCATGAGCGGACGTGGTCGAGGTCTATAATCTTATCGAAGCGCTCCAGCGCTCGCTTGTGGGCGTCAGTTTTGAGCATTCAACACCTCATGTGGAATCAGCTATCGTGAGGATTCGGGCAGTGTGCCGCCGCCGAGCCGCTTGTGGCCTGCTCGATCCGGCCCGATCCCGACTACTTGTTCCCTTCGCCCTGTTGAGGGTGATGTCCTTGCCCATGCCTCGCCAGTTGTAGGGCCGCCAAGGATGCGGCCCTACACGCCACGCCCCTGACGCCGGAGGAATCCTCGCTCTCTGCCGGGCAAGCTCAAGGAGACCGGCACCCTCTTCATCCGCGAGATGAGCAGAGAGGGGCACGGCATGTCACCCGACGAAGTCCGTCAACTGACGCAACATGCCGGCCTCACCGAGGTCGGCTTCACCGAAGCCAGGTTCCCGCTCATGCCGCCGATGTGCGCGGGCGTATTTCGCAAGGCATCTCCAGCTTGACCGCGATTCTGAAGAGGCCACCGACACGTGGAAAGCCGGCCCCACTCGGGACCGGCTTGTCGCTTCCTGCTCGCATAGGTCGGGCTTCATGAGGATGCCAAGCATCCTCCCCCGACTCCGCAGCCGAATCAGTTTCTCGCCGCTACCTGTATCAGCGTGCAGAATGAGTCGGCCTTCAGGGACGCGCCGCCGACGAGGCCACCGTCAATCTCCGGCTGCGCCATCAGACCCTCGACATTGTCCGGCTTGACGCTGCCACCGTAGAGAATGCGCATGGCCTCGGCGACTTCCTGTCCGGCGACTTCCGCCACTACGCCGCGTATGATGCCGCAGACGCGATTCGCTTCGTCCCCGTCACAGACTTCGCCCGTGCCGATTGCCCACACCGGCTCGTAGGCGATGGTGATGGCGTTGAATTCCGCGTCGCTGCAGCCGGCCAGGAACGCCCTCACCTGGTCGCTGACGATGGCGTCGGTCATGCCCTGCTCGCGCTCGGCAAGCAGCTCGCCACAGCAGACAATCGGCTTGAGGCCGGCGGCAACCGCGGCCTTCGCCTTGATATTCACCGTCGCGTCATTGTCGCCGAATACTGACCGCAGCTCCTCGGTGAAGCCATCGGGGATTACGCCGAAGCGTCCGCGCCGCTCGGAGTGCCCTAAGATAACGTACTCGCAGCCGCAGGAGAGCAGCATGTCCGCCGCGATTTCGCCCGTGAAGGCTCCGGAGTCCTCCCAGTACATGTTCTGCGCGGCCAGCGCAACCGGGCTGTCCGCGGTTACCTCATTGACTGCGCTCAGGGCGGTGAACGGCGGGGCTATGACGATATCGCAGCCCGCCGTCTGTCCAGCGTCCGCGACTATCCCGCCGGCCAACTCAACTGCGGCCGTATTGTCGCAAACCATCTTCCAGTTTCCGGCCATCATCGGTCTTCGCATTGTCTTCCTCCAGTCAGCGCCCGCGTGGCAGGCGCTGCATATCAGTGTGTTCGTCGGTCTATTTGTCGTCCAAGGCCTCGATCGCCGAGAGGGAGCCGTCCTCGAGGAACTCCAGAGACGCGCCGCCGCCGGTCGAGATGTGGTCAATGGCGTTGGCTACATCCATCTGCGTCACCGCGGCAACCGAATCGCCGCCACCGACTACGTTGAAGCCCGGACACTCGCCCATCGCCTGCGCGACTGCCAGCGTGCCCTCATCGAAGGGCTTGTCCTCGAACCTGCCCATCGGCCCGTTCCAGAAGACGTTGCTCGCTTCCCGGATTACGCCCGCGTACTTTGCCTGCGTCTGTGGCCCGATGTCGAGCGCGTCCCATCCCGGCTTGATGCCGTCGGCAGGCGCGAATTCCTTCTCGCTCTGATCCGCAGACACACCTTGTCCGTGTGACATGTTCTTCATATGCACATCCGCCGGCAGGATCATCTTGCTCGAGTCATCTTCGCTCATGCTACTGAGGATATTCGTGGCGGCCTCGACGCTCTCCGGCTTGCAGAGGGACGCTCCGACCTCCATGCCCTTGGCCTTGAAGAACGCCCAGGACATCGCGCCGCCGATGAGCATCGTCTCACACTTGGGCACCAGCTTCCGGATTACGCCGAT
>JAUWOG010000065.1 GCA_030612305.1 Armatimonadota bacterium
CCGCCGGAGCGCGGGGGAGGACCCGCCAGCCTTCTACGAGGCTTCCATGCAGCGGAAGGATGGGAGCATCGTGGATGTCGAATTGAGCGCGGCGCGCATCAGCCACGAAGGCCGGCCTGCAGACCTCGTTACCCTCCGCGACATCACCGAGCGGAGGCGCGTCGAGGAACAGTTGCGCGAGCGGGAAGCAGATCAAAGGGCGCTCATCAGTAGCCTGCCGTACAAGGTGTTCCGCAAGGACCAGGACTCAGTGTACGTGTTCTGCAATGAGGAGCTCGCCGCAGATGTGGGAATGACTCCCGATGAGCTCGTCGGGAAGACGGACTACGACTTGTGGCCCAAGGAATTGGCCGACAAGTACCGGGCGGACGACAAGCGGCTGATGGCAGCAGGGAAGCCAGAGACGATTGAGGAGCGCTATGTCGTGGACGGGCAAGAGACGTTCGTGCAGACGCTCAAGACGCCCGTCATAGACGAGGACGGCAATGTCATCGGGATCTTCGGCATCTTCTGGGATGTCACCGAACAGCATCAGGCGCAGAGGCGTATCAGTCATCTCAATGAGGTACTGCGGACGATCCGCGATGTGAACCAGCTCATTACCGTGGAACGGGATCGGGACCGGCTACTTCAAGGCGCCTGCGACGCCTTGACCAGTGGGCGAGGCTATCATTCGGCCTGGATCGCCTTGTTTGATGAGGACGGCAGCTTTGATGTTGGGTTTGAGGCGGGACTGGGTGACAGCTCCACCCTACTTCGCGAGGCGCTACACCGGGGCGAGTTCCCCCGGTGCACGCGCGATGTGCTAGGGAAGTCTGAGGTTATCACGGTCGAGGCCACAGCAACTATCTGCGGTGACTGCCCGTTGGCGAAGGTGTATCCGGGCGCATCGGCAATGGCCAGGCGTCTCGAATACGCAGGACAGGTGTACGGCCTCCTGAGCGTATCGCTCCCTGTCGAGATGGCCGACAGAGAAGAGGAGCAGTCACTGTTCGCCGCACTGGCCGCGGACATCGCCCTCGGACTGAACGCGATCGTGGCGGAGGCTGAGCGCACGCAGCTACTCCACGACCTGCAGGAGCGCGTCAAGGAACTCGAGTGCGTGCGCAACGTAACCGAAGCGATTGTTAAGGGCGAGGGCATTGAAGAGACGTTGCAGCACTGGACGGAAGTGCTGCCAGCCGCCTGGCAGTACCCCGACATTACGCGGGCCAGGATCGTCCTCGACGGAGTGGAATATATCTCTGAGCCGTTCGATGAGACCGAGTGGAAGCAATCCAGTGAGATAGTCGTAGGCGGCGAGCCACGCGGCGCCGTGGAGGTCTTTTACCTCGAGGAGCGCCCCAGCCTCGATGAGGGCCCATTCGTCGCCGAGGAGCGCAACCTGATTGATGCCGTGGCCAACCTGGCGAGCAGGATGGTCGAACTCAGAGAAGCCGAGCAGGAGCGCCGGAGATATCAGGACCATCTCGAGGAGATGGTGCAGCAGCGCACCGCTCAACTGGAAATCATCAACAGAGAGCTGGAGGCCTTCTCCTACTCAGTCTCCCACGACCTGCGGGCACCACTGCGGGCGATGGACAGCTTCAGCCACGTGGTGCTGGAAGACTACGCCGATGAGCTGGACGACCAGGGCAAGGACTACCTCGGCCGGATCCGCGCCGCCAGCCAGAGAATGGCGCTACTCATTGACGACATACTCGAGCTCTCTCGCATATCACGCCGCGAGATGGACCGGCAGCAGGTTGACCTCAGCGCGATGGCAAAAGAAATCAGCGAGGAGTTGCACCGGCTCGAACCGGACCGCCAGGTCGAGTTCATCACCGCACCCGACCTGGTCGCCAATGCCGACGGCCACTTGATCCGCATTGCGCTTGGTCAACTGCTCAACAATGCCTGGAAATTCAGCGGCACGCAGGAGCAGGCGACCATAGAATTCGGCACCAGGCAGGAGGCAGACCAGACCGTCTATTTCGTCCAAGATGATGGCGCCGGCTTCGACATGACCTACGCGAGCAAGCTGTTTCAGCCCTTCCAGCGCCTCCACAGCGAGGTGGAGTTCTCGGGTACAGGCATCGGCCTGGCGACGGCGCAGCGCATAATCCGCCGCCACGAAGGCCGCATCTGGGGCCAGGGCGCCGAGGGAGAAGGGGCAACATTCTATTTCACACTACAGCCACCGCGAGGAGACGGGTCCAATGAGTGACGGAGTGATACTGCTGGTGGAGGACAACCCGGATGACGTTGAGCTGGATCTGCGGGCACTGAGGGAGCACAACATCACTAACGAGATAGTCGTGGTCAACGACGGCGCAGCGGCCCTCGACTACCTCTTCGGCACCGGGAAGTACGAGGGGCGGGACCCGAGGGAGACGCCGGCAGTCATACTCCTGGACCTCGAACTGCCGAAGGTACGCGGCCTTGAAGTACTGACACAGTTGCGGGCCGATCCGCGCACAAAGCTCATTCCCGTGGTAATCCTCACCTCGTCCAAGGAGGAGCAGGACATCATCAGCAGTTACGAGCTCGGCGCCAACAGCTTTGTGAAGAAGCCGGTGGCTTTTGACGGTTTCGCCGAGGCCGTGCGGCAACTGGGGCTTTACTGGCTCCTGCTCAATGAGCCGCCGCCGCGCCCCGGAGGTGATTAGATGGGCGGGCCACTGCGGGCCTTGATTGTCGAGGATGTAGAAGACGACGCCATGTTGCTCGTGCGCGAGCTGGAGCGCAACGGCTATGACGTGAGCTGGCAACGCGTGGATACACGCGAGGCCATGTCTGCTGCCCTCGAGAGTCAAACATGGGACATAATCATCTCCGATTACGTTATGCCCAGTTTCAGCGGGCCCGACGCACTGGCGCTGCTGAAAGAAAGCGGCCTCGACCTGCCGTTCATACTCATGTCAAGTAGGATCGGCGAGGAAGCCGCAGTGATGACGCTGAAGGCTGGTGCGCAAGATTTCGTACTGAAAGACAACCTCGCCAGACTTGGGCCTGCCGTCGAGCGCGAGCTGCGCGAGGCCGATGAACGCCACAAGCAGAGAGAAGCGGAGCAGGAAATCGAGCGCCAGGCAACTCTGTTGCGCGCGCTACTGGATAATTCCATTGACTCGATTTACTTCAAGGACACTGAGCACCGCTTTGTTGCCGTGTCGCGGAGCAAGGCTGAGAATCAGGGCTGCGCTCCGCAAGCGCTCGTCGGCAAGACGGATTTCGATTTCCTCCCGCAAGCCGAGGCCGAACAGACCCACGCCGACGAACAGAAGGTGATGGAAACCGGTGAGCTCCTTGCCAACAGGATTGAGCAGATAACCCATCCCGATGGTTCACGGCACTGGTATTCAGTGACTAAGGTGCCCTATTACGACGCCGCTGGCGAACTCGCCGGTATCGTCGGAGTATCCCGCGACATCACCGAACGCATGCTGGCTGAGGAAGAACTCAGAGAGACTAACCGGCGGCTGGGGGACGCGCTCGACAAACTCAAAGAGGCCCACCAGCAAATGATCCAGCAGGAACGCCTCCACGCCCTGGGGCAGATGGCCAGCGGCGTCGCCCATGACTTCAACAACGCGCTGACGCCGATCCTGCTTATCAGTGATTCGCTGCTTGCCAGACCCGAGGGCCTCAACGACACGGACAGGGTCATCGGCAATCTGGAGCGGATAGTCGCCAGCGCGCAAAGCGCCGCCGACGTCGTCAAACGCCTGCGCGAATTCTATCGGGAGCGCGAGCCGGACGACGACTTACAGCCAATAAACTGCAATCACGTCATTGAGCAGGCAATCTGGCTTACGAGGCCTATGTGGGAACAGACCAGGGCGCAAAGCGCACAGATCACAGCCGAGATAGACCTCTATCCGCTTCCCGAGGTTGCCGGAGATGAGGCCGGACTGCGCGAAGCGATAGTCAACTTGCTCATCAACGCCGTGGATGCCATGCCCGACGGCGGCACGATAACCCTTCGCAGCCGAGCGCGTGATAATGTCGTCGTCCTCGAGCTCAGCGACACCGGCATCGGGATGACCCCGGAAGTCGCTCAGCGTTGCCTCGAGCCGTTCTACACTACCAAGGAGCAGCGTGGCACCGGCATCGGGCTGGCGATGGTGTACGGTACTGTTGAGCGACATGAAGGTACTATGGAGATCGAGAGCGAAGTTGGTGAGGGAACGACGGTGCGTATCTACTTGCCCATCAGAGCGCCACAGACCCAGGGAGGTGAGACGGAGATGACAGCGCTTGTTTCATCACCGCTGCGTCTTCTCGTTGTGGAAGACGACGAGTTTGTGCGCGAAGCGCTGAGCCTCAGCTTGAAGGATGACGGCCACAGTGTGGTGGAGGCCGCCGACGGCAACGAGGGCCTGGAGAAGTTCCAGGCGGCGAGCTTCGACGTCGTCATAACCGACAGGGCGATGCCTGGAATGAGCGGCGACGAACTGGCAGCAGCCATCAAGAAGGTAGCGCCCGATATGCCCGTCATTCTGCTGACCGGGTTCGGGGACATAATGGATGCAAGGGGTGAGAACCCGGCCGACGTGGATCTCATCCTCGGCAAGCCCACCACTGTCGCGGCACTGCGTAAGGCAGTCGCGGAGGTGCTTGCGGAGTGAGCAAGTCCCGTCTGGCAGATGCAGGGAGGACGACAAGCCGCCGGGCTGAGCAAGAGCACGCGCACCCGAGACGTAATTATACTAAGAGGGGGATGGCGCAGTGACAGAGCAGAATGATGGGGTCGTTGGCGTCGAGGGGCCGTTGGCCATGGAAGGGGTAGAACGCATCTTCGAGATGAACCTCATCAGGCGCGCGGACACAGTGCGGGTAATGCTGTGCTTTTTCTTGCTGGTGCTGGTGCTGGCCGCACCGAAGAGCCTGGTGACTAATACGCTTGCCACAAATGGCGCTCTTGCGCTGGCCGCTGCCTTCACCATCTGGACTCTGTTTCTCATGAACTGGAAGGCCCTGTGGGAGCAGGCGCGGCTACCATTGGCAGCAGTCATAGTAGTGCTCATAGACGTAGCCTGGCTATCGCTGTTCATCTTGGGCACGGGCGGCTTCCACAGTCCGTTCGAAAGCCTGCTGCTACTCATTATCCTGTTCGCTGCAGTGCTGTTCGGCAGTCTGCCGGCCGCATTGCCCTTGGCTACAGGGATAGTCATCTTCGTGCATGGAGGCTTCGCGGCCGCTGTGATCGCGGAGCCCGCTATCGGCTGGCAGCTATCAGGACGCATCATTGGCGTCATCGCAGTGGCCTGGCTCGCCTACGGACTCGCCAGCGTACTGGAACGAGAGCGCAGAGCAAACGAGAGCGTCGTCCGCAACCTCACCGAGGGCGTGCTGCTCATTGACAGTGACCAGACGATAGTGCTGGCCAATCCTCAGATTGAGACCGTCTGTCGCTTGCCCATTGACACCGTCGTAGGCAAGAACGCAAAGCATATCCCCCAACAGCCTGCCTACGAGCATCTCGCCACGCTCCTGGCCGATATAGAGGCGAGCGGCTCACAGGCGCCACTCGTCAGCCGCGACATCACCATAGAACTGCCCGACCCCGTGGACTTCCGGGTCCTGACAGTGCGGCTCGGCGGAACTGCCGACAGACCCCTCGGATGGGTAGTGATCTCTCAGGACATAACCGAGATGAAAGTCTTCGCCCGCATGACGGCCGATGGCATTGCCGTGCTCTCCCATGAACTGCGTTCCCCGCTGGCCACGCTCCGAGCCGTCTCCCAGGTGCTGTCAAGCCTGACCGATACCATGGGCCCGGAACAGCGGGGGAGATGTATCTGGACGATAGAGAGGTCCACCGACCGCCTGCTCAACCTCGTCAGCAAGCTCATGGACCTCTCCGCTCTCGAACAGGGCAACTACGAACTGAAGCGGGAGCCTGTGCAAGCGGAGAAACTCCTCGAGGACATTGCGGGGGTCTTCAAGATGAGGGCGCGGCTGCGCGATACCTCGTTTGCTACCAACTGCGCGCCCGATCTGCCCGACATCTCCGGGGATACTGAGCGTCTCGAGCAACTCTTCAGCAACCTATGCGAGAATGCCCTGAAATACACCGCAGAAGGGGGCCACGTGGAACTTGCGGCAACTCAGGTCAACAGCTACGTTGAGATCGCTGTCAGCGACGACGGCTGTGGAATCCCTGCGGAACAGATAGAGAATATCTTCGACAAGTTCGCTCAGGGCGACGAGATCGCTGATGTGGAGCTTGTGGACCGCGGCATGGGCCTCGGCCTATACCTCGCGCGCACTATTGCACGGCTTCACGGCGGGGACATTAGCGTGGAGAGCGCCCCGGGCGAGGGTTCCACGTTCCGGGTAAAGCTACCCATCGCACAAAGCGAGGCTTAGCCTGGATTGCTCGGAAAGCATCAGGCCGGCGAGTGAGAGTGCTGTCGCCTGCGGGGAGATCGCTAGCGCTTTTCTCCCCGAGAAAGGGCCGAAGTGACGGCGATCAGCAGGCGCTCTCTGTCAAGCGGCTTCACGAGATGATAGAGCGCGCCCAATGCCTCGCTGTGCTGGCGGAAGCCCTCTTCCCGATACCGTCCCGTGAATACTATGACTGGGATGTCCTTGTACAACGGGTGCGCTTTCATGAGCAGCAGGACGGTATAGCCATCCAGGTCAGGCATGTCAATGTCCAGAATCATCAGGTCGGGCGCCTCGGCCCTGCTGAGTGTCACTGCCTCGCGTCCGTCAGCCGCCTCCTGTACCTCATAGCCTTCTTCCTCCAACAGGAACTTGAGGCTCTCTCTCACAGCCGCATTGTCGTCTGCCACCAAAATCCTTATCTTCCGCTGTTCCTCCACCGCCGTTCACCTGCCCTTGGCTGCATCCGAATCTGAGCTATGCTGGTATTTCCAGCCATCTGGAAATGGCGCGTACACCCCTCCTATCTTATTATAGGCACATCGTAGCGATAGCAGAGTTAGTATTGCAGTGGGATAGCGTTAGGATGGCGTTGGGAGGGTATCTGCGGCCCGTATCTCAGCACAGCGGCAGCCGGCAGCCACCGGGCACAGGTACGCCGACCACAGGCTATCTGCAGGCTGAAGGGGAGCATGTGTCGCCGGCTCACGAACCGCTTTCGGCCTCGGGAGGCGCCAGCATATACCCATAGCCGCTTACCGTCTGGATGTGTAGCGGCTCGTCGGCATCGGGCTCGATCTTCAGCCGCAGATTCCTTATGTGCCAACGAACCAGGCCGCTGTCGCCGGTGCCCTCCGGGTACTCCCAGACGTCGCGCAGCAGCTCCTGGCTGGTAACAACTCTGGCAGGGCGCTGCATGAAATGGCGGAGTAACTCAAACTCAGTCGGCGTCAGGGCCACGGATTCGCCGTTGACTGTCACGCGCCGGCGCGGCACGTCCATCTCGATCGGCCCGCAGACCAGTTGCGTTGCCTGAGCTTCGGAAGCGGCATCATCGCCCACTGTGCCTCTTGCCCGGCGCAGAACGGCTCTCACTCGCGCCATCAACTCCGTCATGTCAAAAGGCTTCCCGATGTAGTCATCGGCACCACGGTCCAGACCTCCGGCCTGCTGTTCATGACTATCGCGACCAGTCAGTAGTATGACTGGTATCGCGGCAAGCCGGGCATCGCGCCGCAGTTCGCTCAGAACCTCAAGGCCATCCATTCCCGGCATGACTATGTCAAGCATGATCAGGTCGGGCCGCTGGGACCGTGCGAGCTCGAGCGCGCGTTCGCCGCTTGCAGCGCCCACTACTCTGTGCCCGTCGTCCGGCAATGCAGTTGCCAGCGCCCCGATGATGCGCGGATCGTCATCCACTACAAGAATAGTGGCCATGATGCCCCAGCTCTCTCCTGCATCTCGCCCTCGAGTGCTACGACTTCCAGACTCGCATCGCCGCCGCGGCTGCGCCCCGCAACCCAGTCGCTCGAAAACCCGACGAATGCGTCTCCCCCATCGCTACTGCGTACAATACCCCCCATCGAGGCGCGGCGGAGCCTTGGTGGCAGATGCGTACTAGCGAAGTGTTCTAACAGACCGTCGTGATTCCTCCATGACCCACAACAAGCGCTTGTAGCGCTATTTGCCTTATTATAGCTAGAGCGTGTACTCGCTGCAACTGCAATCGTGTCCCAGGCAGCATCTGAAATCGTGATGATATTCCTCTATTGCCATTGGCATACAGCCGTTTGCCGTTGCCCCATATCGCCTGGGGGATAGGGGTCCTACCCGCCCTGGAGTCTGCATGAGTTCCGCCTGCGGAATCGGAAATCCCGCCGAACTCCCGAACTCCAGTGGAACGCGCAGCCTTCCGCCAGTGGTTGCCGGGCTAACGCTTCCCGAGTACGATGTCTCCAAGCTCAATAGTCTCTCCGGGCTGGGCAGTAAACTCGAGCGTCTGACGACCGAACTCATAATGGCGGTCCAACAGAACGATCTCGTACGGGAGGCCCGCGACGAACCCGCTGGCATGCCACCTGCCCGCAGCATCGCCATACCAATAGGTTCCATAGCCTACCTCAATTGTGCGCCGGTAAAACTCTTGTGAGATCACGGGCTGCCCGCTGCTCCCCACCGTGTAGATGACCTGGGCTGTGGCGATTGGCTTGCCCTCGTCGTCCACCGCACGACCGGTTACCTCGGCCGCCGGTCCCAGGACCAGCACCGGCGTCGTACCTGGGTCCGGGTCGAGTACAGTGCCGGCGAACAGCGGCTCAGTCGGATGGACTGCGATGACCTTGACTTCGCCGCGCACCGGCAAGCCACTGAGCTCGAAATACCCCTCCGCATTGGTGACTGCCGGATGCACCACGCTGTCGCC
>JAUWOG010000280.1 GCA_030612305.1 Armatimonadota bacterium
GCCGGAGGACCTGGGCCGGCGGCAGGAGGAGGGGATGCGGTAGCGGGTTATGACGGGGGTGATGCCAGTGGGGGTCAAGTATTGTGTGCTGGACCTGGGCGGCTATCGGTCAGGGAGCATGAACGAAGTTCTCGGCGAGGATGACGATGCCAGCGAGCGGATGTGACTGCCTGGAATACGATTACATTGTCGTGGGCTCGGGTGTAGCCGGTCTGTGGACAGCAGTACACCTGGCGCAATACGGTCGCGTGGCTGTGGTGACAAAGGCCGAGTTGCGAGAGGGCTCGACGGCATACGCGCAAGGGGGCATCGCGGTAGCGCTGTCAGATGACGACGATGCGGAGCTGCACCTGCGGGATACACTAGCGGCGGGAGTGGGGCTGTGTGACGTGCCGGCGGTGGAGATACTGGCATTTGAGGGCCCGGAGGCTGTCCGTGAGCTGGTGGACTTGGGGGCGCGCTTTGACAAGAACAACGGGGGCTTCGCCTTCGGGCGGGAGGCGGCCCATTCGCATCGGCGGATACTGCACGCGCATGGGGACGCCACCGGTGCGGAGGTGGAGCGGGCGCTGATCGAGGCGATACGCGGCGATAGCCGAGTGCATGTGTATGAGCGGACGCAGGTGGCTCACTTGCTGGTCGTAGATGGGGCGTGTGTGGGTGTTCAGGCGTGCGATCTCGATGCGGGCCAGCCGGTGTACTTCATCGCGAATGCGACGGCGCTGGCGACCGGGGGGGTGGGTTGTCTGAACCGGGTGACGACAAACCCGGCAGTCGTGACGGGTGACGGAATAGCTCTGGCGTACCGAGCCGGGGCAGAGCTGAGGGACATCGAGTTCGTGCAGTTTCATCCGACGGCGCTGGCGGCGCCTGGTTTCCCGAAGTTCCTCCTGTCGGAGGCGTTGCGTGGCGATGGGGCGCGCCTGTTGAACCATGATGGCGAGACGTTTATGGAGCGGCATCACAAGCTGGGGGACCTGGCGCCCCGGGATGAGGTGGCGCGTGCGGTTGTCCAGGAGATGAAAGCAGCGCGGCAACCGTTTGTGTATCTGGACCTTGCGCCGATCGGCGAAGCTCGTGTCGAGGAACGGTTTCCAACAATAGTTGCGGAGTGTCGAGAGAAGGGTTTTGCGGTGCCGGAGCGACCGGTGCCGGTTTCGCCGGCTGCGCACTACTATATGGGTGGGATAGCCACCGATGTTGAATGCCGGAGCTCGCTGCCCGGTCTGTATGCGGTGGGAGAATGCGGTTGTATCAGCGTACACGGAGCCAATCGTCTGGCATCGAACTCGCTGCTGGATGGGCTGGTGTTCGGGAAGCGCTGTGCGAAGGCGATGTCAGAGGCTGATGTGGTGAGCTCCGTGGGTAAGGCGCAGGTGAGGAGACGGGAGCCGCGTGCAGTTGATGTGGGGAGCGGTTTCTACCATGACCTCCAGGCGATCATGTGGGACAACATGAGCGTGGTGCGGTCGGACGCGAGCTTGCGTAACGCAGTGCAGGGGCTGGAGGTCTTGGCGCCCAACGTGATGCAGACGGATGCACCGACCCAGCACGGTATGGAGGCGGCGAATGCGCTACTGCTGGCGGGGCTGATGGCGAAAGCAGCTCTCAGCCGGAAGGAGAGCCGTGGAGCTCATTACCGGGTCGGGCATGAGGAGACCTCAGGGGAGTTTCATGCGCATACGCTGGTGAGGCTGGGCAGCGGGGGGGAGCCGGAGATGGAGTACGGGCCGGTCAGTGAGGGTCGCGTGCGAGAGCGATGAAAGCGCCGTGGAGGCCGGTCCCGCCACCGGCTGCGCGATAGGAAAACATCGGAACATCGCCGCAGCGCGTGCAGAGCTGCGACGTGTGTATCGCCTCTTCGGGTAGTTCGCAGTGGAGAAGGAGTTGGCGGTTAGCCTCGGCGAGGCTGACGTGATTCCGCGGCAACTCCAGAAGAGCCTTACCCGGACCGGGCAGAAGAGACAGTGCCTCCAGCACTTCCGGTCCCACCTCGTAGCATTTCCCACAGATTGCAGGACCGATGACGGCGTGAATAGCGGTCGGCTTGGCCCCGAGAGCGCACATTGCGCCAACCCCCTTTTCGGCAATGCGAGCGGCAGTTCCGCGCCAGCCGGCATGGAGAACGCCAACGGTCAGCGGCTCGGCGCAGTAGAGTAGGATAGGGACACAGTCGGCGAACATGAGGTTCAGCACGACATGCGGCTGCTGCGTCACCAGGCCATCGGTCTGTGGCGAGCGCATGCCGGCCGCGGAGGGGTCGAAGCCGGGCTGCATGTCCTCGTGCACGGTGACGACGTGGCTGCCATGAACCTGGCCGGCGGTGACGACAGGCCAGTCCTGTGCGCCCATTGATTGGAGGATACGGCGACGATTGGCTGCGACGCGGTGAGCGTCGTCGCCGACGTAGTAGGAGACATTGAGACCGGAGCGGTTGTCGTCGGGATCGTGGGGCCCCCGGCAGTTGACACCGCCGACCACATTCGCCCAATGGAGACGTACAGCCCAGAGCTGACCGGCCGGAGAGAGCTTCTCGTCATGTCTCATGGTAGTGTGGTCATCTGTCGAATAGTGACTTGGCGACTGAGGGCGGGTAGTAGCAGCAGAAGCCATATGGCCCGGTACCACAGAGAAGGCCGAAGGCGGTGTCTGTCGGCGGGGCGGATGGTGGTCGCGTGGCGGTTATGCTGTAGCAGGGGGGTATGAGTGCGCGGGGGACAGTGCCGCGCGGAGCCGGAAGCAGGAGGGCCGGATACGCGATGCGCTTGTTGGTGCAATCGAAATGGTACCATCCCCTCGTCGTGCCGACGAGGAATGTCCAGGTGTCGCCGTTGAGCGTAACCGGCTCGAGATAGCGCAGGCCGAGCAATCCTGCATGGAGGCGCGGGGATGTCTGGTCTCGCTCGCCGATGAAGCCGAGCAGGCGGACACCCTTCTTGAGGACGGGCATGCCGCCGCCTTTCGGGACGATGTTCTCGAAGTAGAGCAGGGCGCCTTCGGGCATGACGAACTGCGGGCAGGCGGAGTTGCCGATGGAGACTCCTGCGCTGGGAGGATTGGCGGTGCCCAGGAAGAGATCGGGATCGCCATCGCCGTCGTAGTCGGTAATGTGGATGGCGCTGAGGCCGTTGGCGCGGATGGGTTGCCCGGCCATTTCGAGGTATCCAGCGTAACGGAAGCCGCCCTGGTTGAGCCAGAGCTGGACCGTGCCTCGGATGTTGCCGGCAAGCAGGTCGGCCGAGCCGTCGCCATTGATGTCAACGAGTCGAGGCCACGCGCACGGCTCGGGGTCGGATGGCTCTCCGGCGCGGATGGGCTTGCCTTCGAAGTCGGTGATGATGTGCGGCGGCTCGTAGGTGTCCCCGCGTTTGAAGCAAACCCAGATATATCCGGATGCGCCGGCGGCGATGACGTCGCTCTGGCCATCGCCGTCGTAGTCGGCGGAGGTGACGGCGGCGTAGCGTCCGAGATCGAAGGGGACCTCGGCGGCGCGGAGATAGCCCTTAGACAAAGGGACCGGATGAGCCAGTTGGTAGTGGGCTACGAAGCCGTCGGTGTCGCCGAGGAGGAGATCGAGCGAGCCATCCCCGTCGAGATTGGGCAGGGCGGGAGATACGGCGGGAGGACGGGGGAGCTCAACCGGCAAGGGCTCGGCACGCGTGAGGCCCTGTGGCGTGCCTCTGTAGAGGTGGAGCGTCCCCGTCGTGTCCCCGACGAGGAGGTCAAGGAGACCGTCGCCATCAGTATCTCCGACTGCAGGCCGCGCTCGGGCAGTAACGGTGATGGGAGTGCCGGTGGCGTCCGCGAGCGGAGCAGGATGTGAGAACTGCGGCTGATTGTCGGAGGCGTTCTCGACCCACCACATGCGGCCAAGGTGGTCGCCGATGAGCAAGTCGAGATCGCCGTCGCCGTCGAGGTCACTGACCTCGGGAGCCAGCGCGGCCGCCTGGCCCTTTGCGAAGAGCGGCGTGCCGTCGCCCGCAAGCAGCTTGTGTGAGGTTTTGAGATCCTCGTGGCCCCAGTAGATGAGCAGCGACTCGCCGTGACCGAGCAGCATGTCGGTCTTGCCATCGCCGTCAAGGTCGCATAGCCGGGGACATGTCGGGGCTCTGGTCTGGACAGGGCTGAGTGTTGCGGCGTTCCGGAGGATAGGCTGGGGCGGCCCAAAGGTCATCGCAGAGGTGAGTTGGTAGAGGACGAGATCGCCATAGTCGGAGCCGAGGAGGAGATCAGGCTTGCCGTCGCCGGTGTAATCACCCCATGTGGGATTGGCATAATCGCCGGCTGTAACGCGGCCTTCAGAGAGGATGATCGGCTGCCCCTGAACGTACGGTATCGGGCCCCCGCTGGTGAGCATCGCAAAGCGCTGCGCAAAGGCGGCCGGTGCGAGGGTCAGGAGAATGACCGCCGCGCAGATGCGAGTGAGTGCGACCGACGGATCGTGGAGCCTATGGCGCGGTGTCAGTTTCATTGTCGCTATCTTCGGACGGTGGTTTCGGCTTGGGTTTCATGGCCTTGACTTCCGGTATGAGCGCGTTCTCAACCCCCTGCTTGTTGACCCAGAGAGTCAGTTGCGGGAACGGATACAGCCAGTCCTGTGGAGGCGGC
>JAUWOG010000185.1 GCA_030612305.1 Armatimonadota bacterium
CGTTTCATTCCAGATCCCTTCATCGCTGGTTGCCAGATGCTTTGTACGCACTTCATCACATCATGGCGACATGAGACACAAGGAGCATAGGCCGCAGTCGGGATATGTGCGAGCTTGAGGCCGAGACGACCGTCAGTACCAACTCGCCGGAGACTGTGCTCTACCGTATCGGCGGACGGGGGGGAGGCGACGTTACGCTCCAGCGAGCGCACCCCACTGCCGGCCCGATGTTGCGGATAATGTCATCCTTGCTGTGGAGGACTACGCGCGGCGGCTCATAGGAGGCCTTTGCCTTCTTCTGCCTATCCACGATGCGATACCTTTCGCTCATGAATCTCGTGTCGGAACCACATCTGCGCGCACGAACGAGAACGACACCCCACGTCCCCGCCACGCAGGGATACCAAGTTGGATGTGACACTGACACAGACTGGTCTCGCGGTCAAGGTGCGGATTCAGCGTCCGTAGCGCATGAATTCGAGCTTGTCGCCGAGCGCCTTGACCAACGGTAACACCGCCGCGGCCGGCAGTGACACCAGTAGGGCACCGTGTTGCCGGTCCTGCGCCTTCACCTTGCCTTGCAGTTTCTCCACCTCAGTCACAGTCTCCTGCAAGGAAGAATCTTTTGACAAAAGAATCGCGAAGCTAAGTGTACCGTCGGGCTTGCCGGCGGCGAGGAGTTCTTCCACCTTCTGCTCAAGGCGGTCGTCAATGCGGTTGTCGTTCTTGTCTGTCGGTTGCAGGGGCGACGGCGGGCCCGGCTTGGCAGAAGGCTTTGCATCGGCGGCAGGCTTGGGAGTATCAGGCTTGGGTGGCGGCTTTGGCTCGGCTAGCTTGAACTCCAGCGCCGGGTCGCCGAGGAGGTTGTAGGTGCTGGTGCGTCCCCAGAAGTCGCCGCCGGGTGTGAAGTAGCGCCTGCGTGTTGCGACCAGCAGCGGCCCGAGTTGGATTTCTTCGTTCGCCGCTATCTTGCGCGCCATCTCGCGATGGATGCCGACACCGCCGAGGCGCGCGGGAGTGATACAGGCTGCGGCCCCGCCCGGAGATGTCAGCAGCACCTCGGCAAGACATTGAGAGCCGGGCAGATCAGGGCGGTCGAACTGCCCGCTGAAGCACGTTATGTCCACACAGACGGGTAGGATCTCATTCGTCAGCCTGGCGGCATCATCTGATGTGAAGACCTTCTCCCTGCTCCAGTACAGCGCCCCGCCATGCCCCTCGAAGGCGACCAGCGCGACGCCGTTGTTCCAGGTCTCGATGATCGCCGGCGTCGCCGTTGTGCGGACACGCTCGCGGTTCTCTTTGCTCTTCTTGTTGCGGCTGATGCCGGTGACGCGGAGGTAATGCGCCTCGAGGTCATAGCCGAAGAGCTGCAGGTACTTCCAGAAGCGCTCGATACTCATCTCGAAGGACCCCGGATCATCGCTCTGGAGTTCGTGGTCGGCGATGACCAGGATGCGCCTGGCCCAATCCTGCGAGGTGTCCTGGGCTTCATAGCGGATGGTCTTGTCAATCATCTTCATGAGCTGGGCCGGACTGCTTGCGGGCAAGCGGCCCACGGCCATCTCCGGCTCCTGGTCTTCGCCGGCTACGCAGGCGTACCAGAAGTCGCTCGGCGTCTCGACACCGTCCTGGACGCGCACCGGATAGGCAGGAAGCAGGTTGGGCACACCGTGACCCAGGTAGTTGCGGGCATCGTAGTTGGCATCACCGACGAGCAGGAGGTATTTCGCCGCCGGCGGCAGCCACTCATGAGGGGCGTAGCGGAGGAACTCGCGGATGGCGTGGGGGGACGTCACACCGTGGCCGAACTCGTTATAGATGGTGCTGAGTGGGACGGTGGCAACGCGGAGCTTCTGAGCAGCCCGATGCTCGGCAAGAGGCTGGACGCCCTCCACCAGATCATCGTGGGCGATGATGATATAGTCGGCGCCGTTCGTCCTGGCATGGAGGTCGGACGGCTTCGGGACTGCCACGCCCGCAGGGGTCAGATAACCTGTCTCGGCGACGGCGATGAGGTCGCGGTCGGGGCCTGAGGGCAGCGCAATCTGAGCAGCGGCATCCTTGACGGGCAGTGCGGCAGCGACGGCAACCCTGGCCGGGTCCGTCAGGTCATAGAGGTCTATGCCTCCCCCGCCGATGTCGGTCAGCGTGAAGGTGGCCGCACCTTCAGGCAAGTGCAGCTTCAGACCGCGCTCGCCACAGACGAAGCCGCGCGGGTAATCAAGCTCGATGCGGTCGAGGAAGACCTTGTCGAGGTCCCGCGACTTCGTGTCGGCGGGCCAGGTGATCACCAGTTCGTTGCTTTCGGCCCTGAGCGAATTGGCGGGCAGTTTCGCTTGAATGACACAGACCGCCTGACCGTCGAAGTACACGTCAGCCACCGGCGTGCCGTTGAATTCGGCCTTCACATGATGGTCCGGCTTGATGCGCATATTGGCGGTGCGGCCGCGGAGGTACACTCGCAACTGAGCCTCTCCAGCGTCAGCAACGAGGTTGGGGATGTCGAACGTGACGCTGGCGCTCCCTCGAGGTTTGATCGTCTGCCAGAACCAGGGGTCCAATTCCCCCGGCTCGGGAACCCATATCAGGTAGCCGTACTCCTTGTTCTCCTCGAGACGCAGCGTATCGGTGAAGGCAGGAAGTTGTGGGCCCGGCTTGTCGGAAAGATGCAGCGGCTGCATGTCCAGCACCGCACTAGCGTCCCAACTGAGCCAGTAGATGTTAGTATCGGTCCAGCGAGTGTCCAACGCCTGCCCGTAGAAGATGATGCGAGTGTCCGGGGTGATGCTGTCACCGGAGGCAAGCAAGCGGCGCGCTACTGGCTGACCGGCGCAGGAGATACCGATCTGTGAGGGCTTGAGTTGCTCCAGGGCGACACCGGCCTGCTGCAGCATGGCTCCTGTGACGACGTAGAGGCCATCCTCACTGACCGCCAACTTGACGCCGGCAGGAACAGCCGTGGCAGTACCGGATGCCACGTACAGAAGAGTGAGAAATGCGCAGAAGCCGGCCGCGATTCCGCGAGTGCGCATCGCGTTTCCTTCCCGAGCAAGATGAGCGCGTTCAGATGAGGCTAACACACAAAACAGTAGTGTAGCACATTTTGAGGAGGAGTAGGCATTATTGGGAATTGACCTGTTCCATCAGTGCTACGGGCTGTTATGAGAGACCACCTGCTGCTGTGATCACCGGCGCTGTAGATCGCCGCGGGCGGCTCCCATCGCGGGGTCGCCTAGAGGTTTCGCACCGCTACGGGAACAGAAACGCGGGAGCCCAGTATTGCTGCCGAGGTCATAGGTCTCGACCACGAAGCGCCAGAAGCTACGGACGGCATGGACGTGACGCGCAATGGTCGCGTTGCTCGCGCGAGTTTGCTTGATGTCAGAGACAAACCGGCGGAGATTGGCAGTGCGGACGGTTTCGAACTCAGCGGTTGATCCACGGCCAGCCAGGAAGTCCGACAGGCGGCTGAGGGTCGAACGGCAGACGGCGATGGTGGCTTCCGAGACGCCGCGTTCGGTGAACCCGTAGCTACTGAATTCCTGGATCAGACGTGAGAAAAGCATCGTGTCCGTCCACGATAGGAATGGAACTCACCGTGGCCGGTCACGATGCCCAGAGTGTCGGCATAAGTCTGATTACCGTCCGATAACTGATAATCCAGCGGACGCAATTCGGCAGAGAGCGGGTCCATAAGTCGGATTATGGGCACGGATTTCGGGGCATTTCTGGGCCAGAAGGGCCCAAAGTGAGGCCATAACCTTGCAACTAGTCCAGCTCGCTTTTCTCACCGTCCGACTACACCTGAATTATCACCCAAAATGGGCGGTGTGACCATAAGCACATTTATGAACACAACAAAAACTCCCAGGGTTATGACCACACTCGGAACGGAGCTTATGTTGCGGTTCCGACAGCGAGACAGCAGTAGTTCGAGTTCAGGCACTGCGACTATACTCGCCAGCCGTTCTCTGGATTCCTGCTTGTACTTCAGCCAGGAGACAATGGCGATGGTCGCTTTCGAGGCGCGCAGCTTGCGGTCTGTCGAGGTTTGCGGAGCGCGTGCTGAGGAGGTGTGCAGCAGGAGAAAACAACTGCGGCGCCGAATCCTGGAACAACGACGCAGGTACAAGCTCCGACTGACAGGCGATGCCAAGTGAGCCGACCAACGCGAGGAGCGAAGTACTCCGTTCCTCAGGACAGCGAATGACCAGAAGGATCGGAGGGCGTACGACCGTGGGATGCTGCAACCGGGGAAGGTATGTCCGGCCTTCGCGGGGGGGAGGGCGGCGCAAGGTCGGTGAATGTGGCTGGCATGAGTTCTCGCGAAGGACAGGCAAGGTCAGAGTAGCATCAGGGCGATCGGGAAACAGGTTCATGGAATGCGTAATCACTTGAAGACCGCATTCTCCGGCCCCACCACCAGCAGCTTGAGACCCTCTCCTTTGCTCCTTTCAGTTGTTCAGGCTGAGAAGTCCCCAGCCATGACAGAAAGCAATACTGTGGCATTCCGATGGTGAAGATGTCGCGGCGGAGGTGAACGCAAATGTCACAGCACTGTCGGCAGATTGAGAAGCGCCCTGGGCGAAGTCTGCTCCTCGCGCAATCATCCTCATGCCGGCACGCAACCGCATTGACATTTACTCCCCCCTGGCATAGTCTGTGGCGGGTTCGCAGCAGTCTGGTGAATGCGAAGTCAACTTGAGGAGCAACCAATGACTCGGACCAACGTCAAACGTCATCACAGCAAGCAGGCTGTCGTTGTTTGGGCCGTGATCGGAATGCTCTGGGTCAATGTGGCGGCGGCCAAGCCCTCGGCGACGTACTTCACGCCTCAGCGGCTGGACACGATACGCCACAACTGCGAGAAGTACGCATGGGCGGCCAAGCAGCGAGATGACGCCGTCGAGGCCGTCAAGCCGTGGATGGAACTGTCGGATCAGGAACTGTGGAAGATGGTTCCGGGCCAATGTGTGCCGCGCAATGTGTATGTCAACAAGGAGATCGGCTGCCCGATCTGCGGCAGTGACAAGTTCAAGAAGAGCGGGGGCTGGGAATACGACCTCTTCGAACGCCCCTGGAAGGTGAAATGCAAGCTGTGCGGCACTGTGTTTCCGAAGAATGATTTCGGGAAGTACCATGCCAGCGGGCTGAACGAACACGGTGTTTTTCATCCCGATAAGGCCGACAGGAGCCTGCTCTTCAATGCCGAACACCCGAACCCCCGGGATCCGCTTCACAAGCAGTATGTAGATGACGGCCTGGGCTGGAGCGACGAAAACGGGGCACGCTTCTGGTTCGTCGCCACGTACACCGAGTGGGGCCTGTGGCGCAGGATCGGATCGGCCATCAGCGGCCTGTCGTGGGCCTACGCGTACACCGGCGACAAGCAATACGCACACAAGGCGACCGTCCTGCTGGATCGGGTGGCGGACGTTTACCCCGATATGGACAAGTCTTTCTGGGTGGCGGCGCCGCTCAAGAGGACCGGCGGTAAGATCCTGGACCATACCTGGGAAAACGGGTTCGTCGGCTACAACATGGTGTACATGTACGCCATCATCCACGAGTCAATC
>JAUWOG010000068.1 GCA_030612305.1 Armatimonadota bacterium
AGCAGGATGAATCCTTCGCGGCGTTGAAGGAAAGCAAGGCACGTGTGTCGTTGACTGGCTCTGATACCGGTTTGTGGGCGAACGGAGGAGTAGGCAATGCGACATGAGTTATGTGTACTGCTGGCGGGGCTCGTGGTGTTATGCATGGCAGTGGCGGCACGGGGAGCAGACGACAGCCTCGGCGATCCGCTGCCTGAGGGGGCTATTCAGCGGCTCGGCAACATGCGGATGCGGTACCCGAGTTGGGTAAGCGGACTCGCGTATCTGCCTGACGGCCGGGGCGTCGTGCTACAGGGCGGCGGCGTGGACATCTGGGACCTGGCGAAGGGAGAAAAGGAATCCCGGACGGAGGTATCCAAGAGCGGCCTGGCGGCCGTGAAGCTGCGTCCGGATGGCAAGGTGCTGCTGCTGGCTGACGGCGTCGGGAATGTCTATGAGTGGGACTACGAGAAGCTGGAAGTGCTGCGCCAGTGGGACAGCGGGCAGAAGGGGTTGCGGAGTGTCTGCTATTCGCCGGACGGGAAGCGGATTCTGGTGGGCGGGTCCTCACCGCTCGGCCTGAGGGAGTTCGCCATTGAGACGGGCGAGAACATCACCGCAATCGAGACGCCCGGTTTTGCGACCACGCGTTGTGGCGCTATCTATGGGCCGGACGGGAAGACCGCCATCATGGGCGGCGGCTACAACCACCTCCTCGAGCACCGCGACCTGGCCAGCGGAGAGCTGCTCCATAAGTGGGGCACCAACTACGAGGCTAAGGACCTGACACTCTCGCCGGATGGGACATGTCTCCTCGTAGGCGTCGAAAGCCACGCGGTCGAGTGGAAGCTGGAGGACTACTCAGTTCTCCACAGGTATGATCCGGTGCGCGGAGAGGCGGGCCGCATCTTTTGCCACGACTTTGCTCCCGCGCGTAACGAGGCTGTCTTGGGGGTGCGCACTGGCGGCATCAGTCGCTATGACCGCGAGACCGGCAAGGAAGTCCTCTCGTGGATGCCCCACAGTGGCACGGTTTACAGTATATGCGTATCGCCCGACGCGCAGCGCGTGCTCTCCTACGGCGGCGGCCTCGTTGTGGAAAGCGACATGGACACCGGAGAGCCGACGGCGCAGTGGGATCGCCACGACGCCCCGGTTGTAGCGGTGGCCTTCACGCCTGCGGGTGACCGTGTGGTCAGTGGATCGGCGGACTGCACGCTGCGAGTGTGGGACCCGCTCACCGGCAAGTGTGAGTTGCTCATCAAGGGGGCCACCCTGGGAGCGTATGCGGTCGCTGTGTCGCCGGACGGGAAGCGCGTCGCGGCAGGCTGCAAGGACAGCGTGGTGCGCGAGTTCTCTCTCTCCGACGGTGCGCTGATGCGCGAACTCGACGGCCATCGGGGCTACGTCCGCTCCGTGGCGTACAGCCATGACGGGAACCGCCTCTTCTCGAGCGCCGATGATGGCTCGGTATGCGTGTGGGAGGGCGATGACGCGGAGCCGGCGCAGCGTCTCGAAGGCCATCTCGGCGGAGTGCTCTCGGTGGCCGTATCCGGCGATGACAAGCTCCTCCTGAGTGGTGGCCGTGATGGGACTGTGCGCGTGTGGGACCTGGCGAAGTTCGCCGAGCTAGCGTGTTACGAGGGGCATCGTGGCTGGGTGGACAGCGTGCTATTTGTGGCGAGCGACCGCTGTGCCATGTCGGCGGGCCGGGATGGACGGATGCTGCGCTGGGTTCTCGACTCGGGGAAGCTCGTTGGGGAGATAAGCCGTGGCACTTGGCTCGCTGATGCCGTCCCCTCACCGGATGGGACCCTCGTTTACGTGGCAGACAACACCTATGCCGTAACCTGTTGGGATATAGCCGAGGGCAAGATGTTGAGTGCCGTCAAAGGGCATGAGCAAGTTGTGTCCGCCGTGGCGCTGTCACCGGATGGGCAGTACCTGGTGACGGGCTCTGCTGACTCAACGCTCCTGGTGTGGGACCTGACGCCGAAGTGAGAGATGTAACGGGACAAAGCAGATGGGGGAAGTGGACATGATGAAGCTAATGGGAATATTGGTGCTGGCCGCGCTATGTTCGTGTATATGGTGCCGGCCTTCAAGCGCACAGGGCGCGGATGAGACGTTCGGTTGTGAAGGCAACCCCACCGGCGATCCGATAGGCGGCGGGGAAGGCTATCGCGACATCAAGACCACGGGTGATTTCACAGTCACCACAGGCGAAGAGTTTCTCGACGCCCTGAAGAATGCCCAGCCCGGACAGGTCATCTTCATCCCCGATGGTGCAGAGATTGACCTGACGGGGGAGAGGAATGTCGCAATACCCGAGGGCGTGACAATTGCCGGTACGCGCGGCCTCAATGGCTCGCTCGGCGCGCGCATCTTCACCACCTTGCGGGAGAGCCACACCTTGTTCAAAACAGGTGGCGATGAAGTACGCGTCACCGGACTGCGCTTCGAGGGTTCCTTCGGAGGTACAGAGAAGGTCGCCGACCACTGCGGCTTCCTCTCAATCACCCACTGGGGCTGCGAGGTGGACAACTGCGAGATATACAATTTCAACACCAGTTGCATCAGCGTCGGCGGCGCGGCTATCAAGGTGCGCGTCCATCACAACCACATCCACCACAGTCAGCGCTCGGGCTATGGCTACGGTGTGGTTGTAGGCGCGGCATCCGTGTACATCATCGCCAACAAGTTCGAATATTGCCGCCATCACGTAGCCGCCGGTGGCGCGCCCGGGGGAAACTATGAGGTTAGCTGGCGCCTCATCATGCCGAATTGCACGAGCAGCTGTCTGGACATGCACGGCGGCCGCGACCGGGGAGACAACACCGACATCGCCGGCGACTGGATGGATGTTCACCATAACACCTTCCAGGGCACGACAAGGGCTGTAGGCATTCGCGGGACGCCGAGTCAGGGCGCGGAAATCTACAACAACTGGTTCTACGATGAACCGAAGAAGACACTCTATTCGGTAGGCAATACGCGCGCCTACAGCAATGTCTATGGGCCGGAGAAAACGCCGCAGGAGAAGCCGCTGAAGTTCGTTGATGCCAAGCCGATCGAGTACTGACCTTCGCATGGCGCACGGAAGGAGCACCTGTGCATGAAAGTCGTCGGCTATTGCGTGATTGTGGTCGTGTTGCTGACGGTCTGGAGTTCCTTCGGAATCGCCCAGGGCGCGGAGGAGACGTTCGGTTGTGGAGCCAATCCCACTGGCGACCCGATAGGCGGCGGAGAAGGCTATAGCGACATCAAGACAACTGGCGACTTCATCGCGAAAAGCAAAGATGAGCTGCTGGCCGCGCTGAAGGAGGCCAAGGCGGGGCAAGTGGTGTTTGTGCCTGATGGCGTCGAGATTGACCTCACGGGAGAGGAGAACATCGGTCTGCCGACGGGCATAGTCCTGGCCGGGACGCGAGGCCTGAACGGATCGCTGGGCGCACGCATCTTCACCACCTGGCGTGAGAACCACTACCTGATGCGGATGAGCGGGCCGGAGACACGCATTACCGGCCTGCGCTTCGAAGGCTCCTGCGGGTTGCGGGACGCGGTGGCCGACATGGGCTTCTTCCTCGGAATCAGCGGGTACAAGTCTGAGGTGGACAATTGCGAGATCTACAACTTCAACATCGTAGGCATTGATGCCGGTTACGCGACCAATGATATCCACATCCACCACAACTACATCCACCACTGCCAGCGGAGTGGATACGGGTATGGGATACTGTCATCAGGAACGAATGTGCAGATTATTGCCAACCATTTCGACTGGTGTCGGCACCATGTGGCCTGTGGCGGGCTGCCGGGCTCCAGCTACGAGGCGGCCTGGAACCTCGTCGGGCCGAATGCGAATAGCACTTCCTTCGATATGCACGGAGGGGGAGACCGGGGAGACGGGACGGCAATAGCCGGCGACTGGATAAGGGTACACCACAATACCATCAAATGGGCAGGATACGCAGTCGGGATTCGGGGTGTGCCATCGCAGTTCGCAGAGATACATCATAACTGGTTCTCGAAGCCGGCGCGGGAAGCGGTGTTCAGCCTCGGCGGCAATACGCGTGTATATGAGAACGTGTGGGGCCCTGACAATACCCACCAGGGGGAGCCCATAGAAGGGGTAATTCGGCTCAAATGACGCGGCGCATACGGAAAGGATACCGCCCATGGAGAGCGTGCGCGCAATCGTACTGGCGGCCGTGTGGTTGTGGGTGAGTTGCACATTGGTGATGGCACAGGGCACGGATGAGACCTTCGGTTGTGAAGCCAATCCCACCGGCGACCCGATAGGCGGCGGGGAAGGTTACCGCGACATCAAAACCACCGGCGACTTCATCGTCAAGACCAAAGATGACCTGCTGGCCGCGCTCAAGCAGGCGAAGGCGGGGCAGACGGTCTTCATTCCTGATGGCGTGGAGATTGACCTGACGGGGCAAAGGAGCATCGCCATACCCCAGGGAGTGACGCTGGCCGGTACGCGCGGCCTCAACGGCTCGCCCGGCGCGCGCATCTTCACCACCTTGCGGCAAGGCCACACTCTATTCTGCACCGCCGGGGAGAACTCGCGGCTGACAGGCCTCCGCTTCGAAGGGTCCTTTGGAGGGCCGGAGAAGGTGGCCTACCACGCCAGCTTCCTCTCAATCAGCCACTACGGCTGCGAGGTGGACAACTGCGAGATATACAATTTCAATGTGTCCGGCATCGGCGTCGGTGGGCGCGCGATTGGTGTGCAGATTCATCACAACTACATCCACCACTGCCAGCGTTCCGGCTATGGCTATGGTGTCGTTGTGGGCGAGGCATCCGTGCACATCATCGCCAACAAGTTCGACCACTGCCGCCATCACGTAGCTGCCGGCGGCGCGCCCGGGTGCAGCTACGAAGTCGCATGGTGCCTGATAATGCCCAACTGCACCTCCTATTGCCTGGACGTACACGGCGGCTCAGCCCGGGGTGACAATACCGACATCGCCGGCGATTGGGTGCATATCCACCACAATACATTCCAGGGCGAGCAGTTGGAGGTGCTTATCGGGGGGACGCCTTCACAAGGCGGAGAGATACACCACAACTGGTTTTTCCACCCGCCCGAGGAAGCAGTCCGCTCAACCTCCAACACCCGCGTTTACAGCAATGTGCATGGGCCGGAGAAGAAGCCGCAGGAAAAACGGATAGAGCTCGTGGACGGCAAGCCGGTCGCGTACTGAGCTTATCGTAGCGCACGAAAGGAGTGTCGGCGTATGAATCTGGTCTGCTACTGTGGCATGGTGCTGGCGCTGGTGATCCTCTGCAGTCCGTTCGGACTGGCCCAGGACGCTGACGAGACCTTCGGCTGTGAGGCGAACCCCACCGGCAACCCGATAGGCGGCGGCGAGGGCTACTCGGACATATTTACCACGGGTGACTACACCGTCAGAAACCTCGACGAGTTGCTGGCGGCGCTGAAAGAAGCCAAGCCCGGTGAGATCGTGTTTGTGCCCGATGGGGTCGAGATAGACCTCGCCGGCCACCAGGATGTGACCATTCCGGAGCAGGTGACACTCGCCGGGACACGTGGATTGAATGGATCCGCCGGAGCCCGACTCTTCACGACCTGGCGCAATAGTCATACGATGTTCAGGAGCGGAGGGTACGGGGTTCGCGTCACCGGCCTGCGCATCGAAGGCCCCTATGGGGAACGCGAGACGGTGACTGACCATACCGGCGGGGATCAGCATGCGCCACGGCTACTGTCAGGTGGACAACTGCGAGGTCTCGTGCTTCAGCTACTACGGCGTCGGAGGCGCCGAGGGGATCATCGGGCTGAGGGTGCACCACAACTACATCCACCATTGTCAGCGCTCAGGATATGGGTACGGGGTCGCAGCCAGCGGCAACTTCTTCTACGTCATCGCCAACAAGTTCGATTGGTGTCGTCACCACATCGCCTCATCGGGCCAGCCCGGGAGCGGGTATGAGGCGGCGTGGAACTTCTCCGGGCCGAATGCGAATGGGCATTGCTTCGACATGCACGGGGGCAGAGACCGAGGCGACGGGACGATGATAGCAGGCGACTACATCCACATTCATCACAACACCTTTGAGACCAAGGTGCGGAACATCGTCATCCGAGGCGTGCCGTCCCAGGGAGCGGATATCCATCACAACTGGTTCGGGCCGGCCGGGGGAAACGTGACCTCCGGCGGGAATACGAAGGCCTCGCAGAATCTGTATGGCCCGGAGAAGCAGCTGGACTCGCACCCGATAGACTGGATCAAGAAGTAGTACGCATGACGGCTGCGACAGGGAAGCGGGAGGAATGGATGTGAACGTCAGATGGGAATAGCGCGGTGCGTGGCGCTGCTGGTTGTAGTGGGGGCGATGGCCTTGGGAGTGGCAACCGCGCAGAATGCCGGCGAGACCTTCGGCTGCGAGGCGAACCCGACTGGAAATCCAATCGGCGGTGGCGAGGGGTACAGTGACATCTTCACTGAGGGTGACTACACCGTCACGAACCTCCACGAGCTGCTGGATGCACTGAGCAAGGCGAAGGCCGGGCAGGTGGTCTTCGTGCCCGACGGGGCGGAAATTGACATCACGCCCCAGAAGAGGATCAACATACCCGCCGGCGTCACACTGGCCGGCACGCGCGGCCTCAACGGCTCCCTCGGCGCGCGCCTCTTCTCCACTAAGTCCTCCGCATATCTCGCCGCATTTGGGGAGGGGGTTCGCGTCACTGGCATCCGCTTCGAAGGTCCCTACGCCGGAGCCGACAGGCACAGGGATCACTGGGGCCTTTTCTTCTGCACCAGCCACTATGGCAGTGAGGTGGACAACTGCGAGATCGCCAACTGCAACTACATTGCCATCACGATCAAGCACGGAGCTTCACAGATACGGATCCACCACAACTACATCCATCACTCCCAGCGGGGCGGCTTCGGATACGGAGTGTGCGTCGCCGGTGCCGACGCGCGTATCATCGCCAACAAGTTCGACTACTGCCGCCACCACATTGCGGCTGACGGCGCACCGGGCTGCAGCTACGAAGCGGCCTGGAACCTCGTGATGCCCAACTCCACCCACTACTGCTTCGACATGCACGGCGGCTCAGCCCGGGGTGACAGCACCGACATCTCCAGCGACTGGATGCACATCCATCACAACACCTTCGTGAACCCGAACCGGGCCGTGGTGATACGCGGCGTGTCGTCGCAAGGGGCCAGAGTCCACAACAACTGGTTCGCGAAACCGCCCGCAGAGACCGTTCGTTCGGGCGGCAATACCCGCGTCTATGACAACGTGTATGGGCCGGAGAAGACCAAGCAGGAAAAGCCGATTGAGTTCGTCGGTGGCAAGCCCGTCGAGTATTGACCTCATCATCGGGCACAGAAGGAGTGTCGGCGCATGAAGGTGGTCTGCCATCGCGTCATGGTACTGACGCTGCTGATCGTCTGTAACCCGTTCGTGTTCGCGCAGGGGGCTGAAGAGATGTATGGCTGTGAAGCAAATCCGACCGGAAACCCGATAGGCGGCGGCGAAGGCTACAGCGACATCAAGACAACCGGCGACTTCACAGTGACGACGAAGGAGGAGTTCCTCAACGCGCTGAAGAAAGCGCAGCCGGGGCAGGTAATCTTTCTCCCTGACGGCGTGGAGATTGATCTGACCGGGGAGAGGAATGTGAAGCTCCCTGCCGGCGTGACGCTCGCGGGTACGCGCGGCCTCAACGGCTCGAAGGGGGCGCGCATCTTTACCACATTGCGCCAGAGTCACACCCTCATGACAACTGCAGGTGACCTGGTGCGCCTGACGGGACTGCGTTTCGAGGGTCCTTACGGGGGCACGGAGAAGGTGGCGGACCACTGCTCATTCATGGTAACCTCCCACTACGGTACGGAAGTTGACAACTGCGAGGTCTATAACTGGAACCACCGAGGCGTAACAGCCAACCCGGGCGGGTTCAAAGTGCGCGTGCATCACAACTACATCCACCACTGCCAGCGCAGTGGGTACGGCTATGGGGTAAGAATAGACAACGCCGACGTGTACATCATCGCGAACAGGTTCGACTATTGCCGGCACCATATTGCCTCAAGCGGCGCACCTGGCTGCAGCTATGAGGCCGCCTGGAACCACGTCGGAGAACATGCGACAAGTCACCACTTTGATATGCACGGGGGCCGGGACCGAGGGGACAATACCGACATCGCCGGCGACTGGATCCACATTCACCACAACACCTTCCAGGGCAAGGTGTCCTCGGTCATCATCCGGGGAGTGCCGTCGCAAGGCGGCGATATACACCACAACTGGTTCGCGCTGCCGCTGGAGAAGGCGGTCGGCTCAGGCGGAAACACGCGCATGTATGAGAATGTGTACGGACCGGATAAGACCAAACAGGAGAAGCGGGTAGAGTACTAATCGCGATGCCGGCGCGGCAAAGGCAGCGCGACTGACAGAAACGGAAAGGTTGGTGAGCGAATTGCTCGCAAGGGCTTTAGGAGTCACGTACTGGGGCGTCGTAGCGGTCGGATGGCTCTGCCTCTCAGTCGCATGTATGGCGGCTGATGACGCGTATGACACCTTCGGGTGCGAGGCGAATCCGACAGGCAATCCGATAGGCGGCGGCGAGGGTTACAGCGACAT
>JAUWOG010000710.1 GCA_030612305.1 Armatimonadota bacterium
CCTGCTTTGGTGGCAGATTGAGATGTTGCGCCTGGTGCGAAGGGCGTGTTGTGGAGGTCATGGTGAGGCACTTGCTGAATTGTGGCGGCGATGAGAAGACCATACGCTGCTGATAGTATAAACCGATCCGGGAGTGACGACAAATGGAAGCGAGCGAGAGCACGGCCACGCGCGTGAATGTGAAGGACTTCGGGGCCGTCGGAGATGGGGTCACGGATGACGCGGCGGCGATTCAGCAGGCGTTTGAGAGCACCAGCGGCGCGGTCTTCTTCCCTCATGGCGACTACCTGCTGAGGAAGGGTCTGCGGGTGGAGCTGCGGGAAGGCGGGCGGACATACATCAGCTCCGGTGGTGCGCGGCTGCTCAATGCGTCAAGCGAGCCGGCGCTCCATATCATCGGCACGCATGAGGGCACCGCCGAGCCGAAGAGTGTCAGCGAGCATACCTTCGCGTATGAGACGATGCCGCTGGTGTCGGATATCGAGATAGGCGGGCAAGGTGACTGCGGCGATGGCATCGTGCTCGAGAAGACCTACAAGGCCGTCATCTCGAATGTGATGGTCCGTGACTGCCGGAACGGTATTCGTCTCGCCGTGCGGAACCGGGATGTCATCATCGCCAACTGTCACCTCCTTCAGAACCGGCAGGTCGGTGTTCTGTATGACAACGTGAGCCTGCACCAGAGCAATGTCCTCGGCTGCCATATCAGCTACAACGGCTATGCGGGCATCAAGGTGGATAACGGCGATATCCGCAATATTCAGATTACCGGCAACGACATCGAATACAACAACCGCGACGAGGCCGCAGCGGTATGCGCCGATGTATGGTTGGATGCGAGCGCGGGTACCGGCACCGGCATCCGCGAGGGGACGATCTGCAGCAACACGATCCAGGCTACGCTCACCCCCGGGGGAGCTAACATACGCCTGGCCGGGCTGGAGAACGAGGAAGGCGACCAGGTCGGGCTGCTGGCTATCAGCGGGAACCATATCAGCAGCCAGGAGTGCAATATCCTCGCTGATTGCGCGCGTGCTGTCGCGATAAGTGGGAATACGTTTGTGAAGGGCGCTGCTCGGAATATCCGGCTGCGCAACTGCCGCGCAGTGAATATCTGCGGGAATGTCATAGATGCGATTCCAGCGTATGGGACAGGCGGCGCGACCTGCGGCGGCATCCAGCTGAGTGACTGCCAGGGCTGCCTGGTCGGCAATACGACCATAGCCGGAGCGAAGCCGCAGGACGCTGCAGCCGTGATAGCGCTGGAGAATGGCCGGAACTGTCGCGTCAATGATTGCATCGGCGAAGGAGCCGGCGAGGCGGTGGCGGTGGCGGTGCGCGGCGGCGAGGGGAATAGTGTGGGTGAGATAGTCGGCGTGTAGTAGGTCGTTGGCAGGAAAGGCAACGGCCCCTCACCCCTTTGATTCCCCTCTCCCGGCGGACGCAAAGCGCCCGCATGGGGACAGGGGGAACGGCAGACAGCAACGGCCGGCGCGGCAGAGGGGCGCAAGCAAAGCCTGGGCGCAAGCTCCGCTTGCAATGCCCCCTACAAACGACAACGGCCAGCGGGGCACAAACGCCAACGGGCGCAGGCTGGAAGCAGGAGGGTGACAGACGCTCTGCGGCGAGCCGATGCCCGAGCCAGGCGTCGGTGAATGATGGGTTCAGAGGCGGCGGCCAGTGGCCTCGGCGAAGGGCTGGAGGTCCTCCATGAGTTGGTGGAACTCAAACTCGTCGAGCGCCTGGGCGCCGTCCACCATCGCCTCCTGAGGGTTGCAGTGGGTCTCGACGCGGAGGCCGTCGGCCCCGGCGGCGCTGGCTGCCGTGCAGAGAGCAGGTCCAATGTCGGGCCTGCCGGCAGCATGACGC
>JAUWOG010000543.1 GCA_030612305.1 Armatimonadota bacterium
CGAGGACCTGGAAGTGGCAAGGGAATACATGAGGCTGCTGAAGAGCGGGAGTGATGAGTGATGTCGAGGGATGCCTATGCACTGGGGGTTGATTTCGGGACGAACTCCGTCCGCGCCCTGCTGGTGGATGTGCACACGGGGGAAGAGGTCGCCACTGATGTGCATGACTACCAGCGTGGCGAGGCGGGCATAATCGGCGACGCGGGCGACGCGCACGTGGCCCGGCAGCATCCAGCGGACTACCACGAGGGGCTAGTCGCGTCTGTTCGCGGGGTCGTCGAGCAGGCGGCTGCACGAGAGGATTTCTCGCCGGAACAGGTCATCGGCATCGGCGTTGATACGACGGGCTCGACGCCGATTCCAGTTGACAGGGCGGGCACGCCGCTGGCGCTGGCGGAGGAATTCGAGGATGACCCCAACGCCCTGGCGTGGCTCTGGAAAGACCACTCGAGTATGGAGGAAGCGGAGCGCATAACGGAGCTGGCGAGCGAGCACCGGCCCGAGTACCTGTCCAAGTGCGGAGGCACGTACTCGTCGGAATGGTTCTTCTCGAAGATATGGCACTGTCTGAACGTGGCGCCGGAGGTGTTCGAGGCGGCTCATAGCTGGGTGGAGCTGTGTGACTACATCACCGCGCTGCTCACCGGAGAGACCGCTCCCGAGGCCATCAAGCGGAGCGTTTGTGCCGCCGGCCATAAGGCGATGTACTGCGATGAATGGGGCGGGCTGCCGGATGCGGATTTCCTGGCGATGCTGGATCCGGAGCTGGGGCAGTTGCGAGGGCGTCTGTACGAGCAGGCGTATAGCTCCGATGTCGCGGCAGGCGAACTGTGCGGCGAATGGGCGGAGAAGCTCGGCCTGCCTGAAGGGATACCAGTCGCGGTAGGGGCCTTTGACGCGCACTATGGGGCGGTCGGCGCAGGTGTCGGCACCGGGACGCTGATAAAGATAATCGGGACCTCGACGTGTGACATCACGGTGGCGTCGAAGGCTGAAACGCCGGCGGAGATTCCGGGCGTCTGCGGGATCGTTGACGGCTCGGTTGTGCCGGGGTACTACGGCATCGAGGCGGGTCAGTCCGCGGTCGGCGACATCCTCAACTGGTTTGTCACATACCTATGCGGGGATGCGGACCTGCATGAGAAGCTGACGGCGGAGGCGGGAGGATTGAAGCCGGGGGAGAGTGGACTCCTGGCGCTGGACTGGAACAATGGGAACCGTACGATTCTGGTTGACGCGCGGCTGAGCGGCTTGTTGATAGGACAGACGCTGCATACGACCCAGGCGGAGGTCTATCGCGCGCTCATCGAGGCCACGGCCTTCGGCGCGCTGACGATACACAACCGGCTGCGCGAGTACAATGTGAGTACCGAGCGGATTATCGCCTGCGGCGGCATCGCTGAGAAGAACCCGCTGTTCATGCAGACGTATGCGGATGTCTTCGGACAGAGCATCGAGGTGTCGCGGTCGTCGCAGACTTGTGCGCTGGGTGCGGCGATCTTCGGTGCGGTAGTGGCAGGCTCCAAGCGCGGCGGGTATGACACGACGGAGCAGGCCCAGGCCGCCATGACGGGGGTGAAGGCGGAGAGGTATGAGCCGGATCCGGCGCGTCATGCGGTGTATGGCGAGCTGTACGGATTGTACAAGCGGCTGCATGACAGCTTCGGCCTCTCAGGGCACTGCGAGCCGCTGGATGACGTGATGAAGAGGCTGCTGGATATCAAGCATGATGTCGCGGGTTGATGGAGCGGCGGCCGCTCCGTCTGCGAAAGGGATTGCCGATGCTGGATAAGCTGAAGCAGCAGGTCTATGACGCGAATATGGCGCTGGAGCGGGCGGGCCTCGTGCTGCTGACGTGGGGGAATGTCAGCGGGCGGGACCCGGACAGCGGCCTCGTCGCCATCAAGCCCAGTGGCGTCGAGTATGAGCAGATGACACCGGCGCAGATGGTGGTTGTTGACATGGAGGGGAAGGTCGTCGAGGGGGAGTTGAAGCCGTCGTCCGATACGCCGACGCACCTGGAGCTGTACCGGAGCTTTCCCGGGATCGGCGGGGTCGCGCATAGTCATTCGACGGTTGCCACCGCGTGGGCACAGGCCGGGCGGAGTCTCCCGTGCTATGGGACGACGCACGCGGATCAGTTTCGCGGGCCGGTGCCGGTGACCGAGGAGATGTCGCCGGAGGCCGTCGGCGGGGATTATGAGCTGGAAACCGGCAAGGCGATCGTCCGGGCCTTCGAGGACCTCGACCCGGCGGAGATTCCGGCCGTCCTGGTGGCCGGTCATGGGCCATTCACATGGGGGAAGACGGCCGCGGCCGCGACTGAGAACAGCATCGTGCTGGAGCATGTCGCGCTGATAGGGCTGCTGACAGAGGGGCTGAGCCCGGAGGCGCAGAGCATCGCGGCGTTCCTGCGCGATAAGCATTTCTTCCGCAAGCACGGCGACGGAGCGTACTACGGCCAGAGCGACAGCTAGGGAGGATTTGAGATGATCCGCATAATCCGCGTTGGACTGGCTTTGGGTGTGCGGGCCGTATGTGCCACCAGCGGTTATGGAGCTTCACTGACTGCCGGCGAGGTAACGCTGCAAGTTGATGCGCAGGCTAATGTGACGGGCATCAGCGTGGGCAAGACGGAGCTGAAGGTGACGCCCGCGCCGCTGGTAGAGCTGTGCGACGCCGGACAGGGGGGCTTCGTCGCGGGCAAGGTCACCGGCGGGAGCATTGACAAAGGGCTGAATCTGGACTTCGGCGAGGCCAATGCGACTGGCAAGGTGGTGGTCGAGCCACGGGGTGAAGCGCTGCGATTCTCGTGCAACCTGAAGGGCGGGGACCTGCCGGCACGGGGCATGTTGCTGCGTTTCAGCTTCCCGTTCGATGCGCAGGGCTGGCAGTGGCA
>JAUWOG010000415.1 GCA_030612305.1 Armatimonadota bacterium
TGACTATGAGGGCAAATGGGTGATCTTCTTTTCACCCCCCGCCGCCTTCACCCCCGTATGCCCCCCCGCGTTCATGACCTTTGCCTCCATGCAGGATGAGTTCAGAGAACTCAACGCCGAGCTGCTCGGCCTCTCCATTGACAGTACCTTCAGCCATATCGCCTGGCTGCGGACCATCAAGGAGAAGATCGAGTACAAAGGCATGAAGGATGTCGAGGTCAACTTCCCGGTCATCTCCGACCTCACCATGGAAGTCTCCAAAGCGTTCGGCATGTTACAGCCCCAGGCCAGCACTACTCAGGCGGTGCGCGCGGTCTTCATCATTGACCCGGAGGGCATCGTACGCGCGGTCCTCTACTACCCCCTCTCCAATGGCCGCAACATGCAGGAGATCAAGCGCCTGCTCGTCGCCATGCAGCACAGTGACGAGTATGGCATTGCTACTCCGGCCAACTGGGAGCTCGGTGATGATGTCATCGTCCCGCCGCCGGGCTCGTGTGGTGCCGCCCAGGAGCGTGTCGAGGGTGCCGGCGACGACTACTACTGCCTCGACTGGTTTCTCTGCTTCAAGAAATGCCCGCACGGAGACTGAGGGCAGGCGCGCACATCACATCCGGGAGGTATTACCATGCCACACGAATTGCCTGATTTGCCCTATGCTTATGACGCCCTCGAACCGTTCCTCAATGCGGAGACCATGCACTTGCATCATGACAAGCACCACGCCGGGTATGTCAAGGGCCTCAATGAGGCTGAGGAGAAGCTAAAGGCTGCTCAGGATGCGGGCGACTTCTCGGGCCTTCGCGGCGTGTGCGACGCGCTCGCCTTCAACTACTCCGGCCACCTCCTGCACAGCCTGTTCTGGAGCAATATGAGCCCCGACGGCGGCGGCGAGCCCGAGGCAGAGCTGGCCGCTCAAATCAATAAGGATTTCGCCTCCTTCGCCACCTTCAAGGCCCAGTTTCTGGAGGCGAGTAACACTGTCCAGGGCTCAGGATGGGGCGTGCTGGCCTGGCAGCCGTTCGGCTCGCAACTCGTGATCCTGCAAGCCGAAAAACACCAGCACCTCGCGCAGTGGGGTGTGACTCCGATCCTGGTGCTCGACGTCTGGGAGCACGCCTATTACCTCCAGTACCAGAACCGCCGCGTCGAGTTCACCGAGGCCTTCTTCCACGTCATCAACTGGGGCGATGTCGCCGCCCGCCTGGCCGCGGCCAGATGTTAGTGTCCTGTCCCAGAGATAACTTCACATAGTGGCAATAGCCCACCAAACCTGTAGGTCGGCCTGAGCTTCGCGTCGTTTGCGGAGCTCAGGTGGCAATTGAACAAGCTGTGCTTGCTCAATTGTCAGCTTCCAGCCCGACGCCGTTTCTGATCTTCGCGAATAATTCACCTGACACGGAGGAGATTCCCATGAAGAAGTACGAGTGCACCGTCTGTCAGTATATCTACGACCCCGAAAAAGGCGATCCGGACGCCGACATCGCCCCCGGTACTGCCTTCGAGGACCTGCCCGACGACTGGGTATGCCCCGAGTGCGGCGTCGGCAAGGACCTCTTCGAGCCGCTCGACGACTGACACCCCGCAACAGCGTCCATGACCTTGTCCTCTCCTTTCCCCGGGACTCGACTTGAGCTCCGGGGATACCTGTATGCCCCCGGCGCACAGCGTGCTATAATGCCCCCCGAGCACGCGCGCACCGACGCACTAGCCGAGACCGCGACTACAGACAGCTCGCAATCATGATGAAAAATTGATGGAACATGCGCTACAATGGCCGTGTCCTTGTCAGCAACAAGTTGCAGCGCGCAGCTTCTGCCGAACCAATATGGGGGGGACGGGTGAATCACTATGAGACCACGCTACCTGCGGCTGTTGGGGATATTCGGCATCACCTTGGTGGTACTCATGCTCTCCGCCGCGGACCGGGCACAGGTCGCCACTAGAAAAGCGACCATCACCTTCATCTACGGCGATGTCCAGGTGCGCCACGGAACTGCCGGATGGCAGGCTGCTAAGCTCCAGGGCGTCCTCAACCCCGGCGACGCCATCAAGACCGCTGCCAGCGCACGCGCCGAGATGAGCATCGGCCAGGGCGGCTACGTCAGGATTGACGACAACTCCCATCTGCTCATTACTCATCTCCGCGAAAACGGCCTCACCAGCTTCAAGACTCTCGTCGGCGGCGTCTGGGTCACCATTGAGAAGGCTCTCGCCGGCAACAACAAGTTCGAGGTCCAGATGCCCAGCGCTCTCGCCTCCGTGCGCGGCACCGTCTTCCGCTGCAAGGTGGACGAGGCCGGTGACTCCGAGACATTCGTCTATGACGGCTCCGTCGCAGTCACCGCCGGTGGCAAAACCGACAACGTCGCCGCCTCTCGCTTCGCCAGAGTCGGCCGCGACAAGCGCATCACCCTTGGCGACACTCGCCTCGACGATGACGATAAGAGCGAATGGGTCCAGCACAACCGCTTCCGCGACATGCTCCGCCACATGGGTGATCCCAGAATCGTCGTCGCGCTCACAGATGGCGGCGAGAAGGGCCGCCTGGCCTCCCTATTTGCCTCTGCCGCACTCGCCAATACGCTCAAGCGACGCGGCTTCGTCGGTGCCTCAATCACCCAGCAGGACGTGAGCAATATCTCATTCGGCCCCAACGATTGGGTGAAGCTGGGCGACAAGGTCAAGCGCAACTACGAAATAGTCGGCAGGACGAGGGTCGGCGACATCCGCAATATCAATGGCGGCAAGTGCTCTGCCCGCGCCGAAGGCTCGGCATATCTCCTCCCCGCTGACGGCCGCCAGGCATTGGCCGGCACCACCGCCTCCGCCCGTGGCGAGGGCGACAGCGAGGAGGCCGCCGTACGCGCCGCGCTCTGGATCGTCGGCTCGCGCCTCGGCACTGACCTGATGCCCGCCATGCTCAAGGAAATGGTGTACAGGTCGCCCGGCCTCATCCGCCTCGAAATCCTCGGCGACTTCGACCGTAAGGTGGTCGCCTTGACCCGCGAGCTAATCAAGCGCATGGACGGCGTCACCCGCGTGACACCGCTGCCGGGCACGGACCGGCGCATCACTCTCAACATCGTCGGCGACATCCAGCCCGAGGCCCTCGCCGACGTCATCAGGAAGGGCCAGAGAGTCCAAGACGTGCAGGTCAGGGGCCGTGTTATTCGCGTCAGGCTCAAGTATCAGCCCGACGCCAGGCCGCCGCAGCAACCTCAGGCACGCCAGACGCGGCCGCGACCTCCGGCAAAGGACTCCGTACGCCCGCCGGAGAAGACTCCGGACAACCGGCGACAGCCTCTCCGCCGCAAGCTGCCACTCAAGTAGCCGCCCGGGGTGACTACCCATCTCCGCTCCACCTCAAACGCGTGGGCACACACGCCAACAGCGTGGGTCAGCCTGAGCTACGCCATTACCTGTAGCGCAAGCTTCCTAGCTTGCGGCCGTTCGCGGTTCCACACTGCCAAGCTGGAAGACGCTGCTGCTTTATTCGCGGGCACGGAGGTTTAGCCCTCCTCGAAACTGTCGGAATGTGTTAGACTGGAGGCGACAACCCGAGGAGCGATAGCTATGGCGAAGCCAAAGTCCAATGCCCAGATGAGACTCGACTCCGCACATGTCTATGACGA
>JAUWOG010000594.1 GCA_030612305.1 Armatimonadota bacterium
GACACCTGATGAGCATGGGGAGGACTGCGCGCTCAATGGCGACGCTATACCGATTGTGAAGAGCGTCGTGGATAAATTCCGCCTGGTCCCAGGTAGCGGTTAGCTCTATCCCCGGCGGCAGCTTTTCCGGCAAAGTCTTTATGGCCTCCCGCACCGTCTGCGAGACCTCCACGGTGTTGGCCGTCGTCTCCTTCATAATGGCCAGGCTGACGCATGGCTGTCCATTGACGCGGGCATAGCTGCGTACCTGCTTGTGGGTGTCTTTGACTGCGGCCACGTCGCGGAGGTAAACGGGTACGTCGTTGCGAGTAGCAACCACGACGTCGGAGATGTCGGCGACGCACGAGAACTGACCGACGACCCGGATGGTGAACTCGCGAGGGCCCTCGGTAGTAAAGCCGGCGGGAACGTTGAGGTTCTCCCTGCGGAGGGCATTCTCAACTTGTGCAACAGGAAGTTCATAGGCGCGCAAGCGTTGTCGGTCCACTTCGACGAGAATCTCTCGCTCCAGGCCGCCGTAAATATTGGCCGCCGCCACCCCGACGAGCTTCTCAAGCTCCGGCTTGATGTCATCGTTGGCGATCTCTCGCAGACGGCGCATATCCTCTATGCCAGTCACGCCCAGCGCTATGACCGGAAGCATAGTTCCGGGGTCCAGCTGCTCAATAATGGGGGGCTGGACATCTTGTGGCAGGCGTTCGATGACAGGGTCCACCTTCTCGCGGGCATTGAAGGCGGCCCAGTCCATATCCGTACCCCAATCGAACTCGATGATAACCGCCGAAAGGCCCTCGCGGGAGATGGAGTGGATGCTCTTCAGGTCTTCAACTATCGCGGCGGCCTCTTCAATCGGCTTGGTGACGAATTCCTCAACCTCCTCCGGCGGCGCACCCGGGTAGCTGGTGATAATAGCAACCACAGGAAAGGTGATGTCGGGCAGGAGGTCAACTTTGAGCTGCGTGAAGACGGCGGTGCCCAACACGAGCACCGCTAAGACGCCCATGAGAACTGTAACAGGCCGAGCAATGGAGAATTTGGCAGGATTCATCGGGCACCCTCCTCGGCGGTCTTTGCCCGCACCTGCTGGCCCTCACGCACCTGTGCCTGCCCGCTGATGATGACCGCCTCGCCCACTTCAAGGCCGTCGGTGATGACGATGTCGGTCTCGTTGCTGAGGCCGGTTTCTACAGTCACACGCCGGGCCCGCCCCTGCTCGACCACATATACCATCTCCTGGTCCTGCTGCTCGATGACGGCGATTCTCGGAATAACAACGGCATTCTCGACGCTGGCACTAATGATGACTACTCTTGCGAACATGCCCTGCTTGATGCGGCGTTGTGGATTGTCAAGCCGCACCTTGATATCAAAGGTGTGCGAGGCGACATCAGCCGAGGGGATAATCTCGATGATTTCGCCGTCAAACTGCTCTTCGGGAAGCGCGTCAATGGTGACGGCAACCTGCTGGCCGATGTGTGCGTTGTTGAGTTCGGTTTCGGGCAAGTTGCCACGGACGAAGACCGAGCCGTTGTCCGTGATAGTCAGCAGATGTGTGCTGTTTGATGCGGCCTCACCCGGGTCCACGTAGCGCTTTGTGACGATGCCGGCCATGGGTGCGCGGATGGTGGTGTATCCGATCTGGACGCGGATGTAGGAGACGTTGGCGCGCGCCTGGTCAAGGCCTGCTCGAGCCGCCTGCACGTCTTCGTGACTGATGTAGTCGCGCGCGGTGGAGGCTTTCGCCATGCGCAGGTTTGCTTCGGCGGTGCGGATGCCTTCGCGTGCGGCTTCCACATCCTTCTGCATGATGCGGTTCTGACCGCGGTTGGCCTGGGCAAGCGTGAGAGCGGCTTTGGCCTGCTCGACCCGTGTCCTGGCGATGTCTATTTCCTGGGTGCGGGCGCCTTCGCGGAGGAGGTCCTGTTGGTGGAGAGCGGTGTTGTACTGCGCCTGGGCGACGTCGAATTGCAGCTTCGCGGCGTCGTAGTGCTGCTGGGCCATTGCGCCCTGGGCGAGTAGCGTGCGGGCGCGCTGGAGGTTGATGCGGGCGTTGTCCAGGTTTGCCTTCGCCTGCGCAACTGCTTCGGAGGCCTGTGCAACCTGCTGCGTGCGCGCGCCTTCGACGACCATGTCCAACTGAGCATTGGCTGCGTTGAGAGCTTCCTGAGCCTGCTCGACGGAGGTGCTGGTCTGTGTGGTGGTGACCTCGGCGGCGGTCTGGGCCTGTTGGAGGCGTGCCTTTGCCGAGGCGAGGGCGGCCTGGGCGCTCTCGATGCCGGTGCTGGTCTGGGTCTCCTGGAGGCCGGTGGATGTTTGAGCCTGCTTGAGGCGAGCTTCGGCAGCGGCGACGGCGGCTAATCCCTGTCGCAACTGGGCCGCCAGATCCCCGCGCTCGAGTTCGACCAGTGGCTGTCCCTTGCGCACGTAGGCGCCTTCCTCGACGCGGACGAGTGTTATCTTGCCGGCGACCTTGGAGGTCACGTTGCTGTCGGCGTCAGCTTCGACGGAGCCAGTGACGGTGAACTCCTGGCGGATGTCGGCGCGGCGCGCGAGCTGACCGTCGACTGCCCCCTGGGGCTCGCCGGCGGCCGCCGCCCG
>JAUWOG010000049.1 GCA_030612305.1 Armatimonadota bacterium
TTCATACCCGCTCTCCGGATTGCGCACAGCCTCGAGCAGAGCGGTGGCGACCGACTGGCCGTGGTCCATGTGTGCGCAAGCCCCGCCGACTATCATCCGCACCAGGTTGCGGGCGGCGATGGCATTTGCGTCCGCGCCGCAGACGCCCACTTGCGGCCCTTCACCAAATGGATCAACGCGGCACGGACCCATGTGACAGATACGGCAGCATACGCCCAACTGGCCGAAGCCGCACTGGGGCTGCATCTCATCATGTCGGTCCCAGACCAACTCGACTTCTTCCTCCGCCGCCTTCTGTATCACCTGTTGCGCTGCTGCGTCAATGGACCGTTGGTTCGCGTCCGTCATTGCGTTGCCTACCTTCCGCTAGCACAGTTGCTCACACACAAAAAAAGGGGCACTGACGCCATACTCCTGCTTGCTCGCCTCAATACAGTGTCTGTACGAAGATACCTCGGTTGCCACGACGAAAGCCCGACTTGGTGCATTCGGGCCTACCAACTGACAACTATAAGCTATTACTATGCCACTTGTCAACGTGTGCTCGGCTGTCCCGAGCTTGCGCGCACCTGCGCTGGTGACCGCCTCGTTCAGCGCGCCACCCGGCTCGTCTAGTGCCCCGGGCCAGAGGCCGGTTTCGCTGCCGACATCCGCACGCACATTCCTTGTCGCCGCACGTATCTCCTTCTTCAGACCGGGAGCAAGGAGGGCCCCGCATCAGGCCCGTGCGCCGGCTTGATGAGATGAGTGGCGCCAGACCAGGGCCTCACAAGCCCGGGAACCACAGGGCTATCTCGCTCTCCGCTTCTTCCGGTGTCCCGGAGGCGTGTACGAGGTTCATCACGGCGCGCCCCTCCTGGCCGGCGATGATCGGCGAGTCGTTGGAGAACGCTCCCCGGATGCTATCGGGATCAGCATCGGCCGGCAATGTTGCACCGATGAGTCGACGCACCGTGGTCACGGCCTCCGGACCGCAAAGCAGCATCTTTATCATGGGGCCCGATGTCAGGTATTCGACTAGCTGCTCCCGGATGCGTTGAGCAATGCCTACTGGATCGTTGGTGCCGAACGCCGCGCTGCAGTCCTTGCCTGCTTCGGCGTATGCCCTGACGGTCTTCTCACCCATACTTCGGAGGTACTCCTCGTCGTCGGGGTAATGGCTGCGCACCTGCTCGGCAGTGGCCGTCACGGTCTCAATTCTGGGTATGTCAAGGCCGGCATCCTCGAACCGCGCGATGATGCGCCCAACGAGTCGTCTCTGAACAGCATCCGGCTTCAGCAATACGAGTGTGCGTTCCATCGCGCCTCCCCTGATTTGCGTCGTGGGTGCCGCATCGCCAATCCCTCAGCCAACCCCTCACCCGACTCCCACCGCAGCCAGTAGTCCGTCCACGTCCACATGCCGTGCGATGAGTTGCTGGGCTGCCTGGATCTTCGTCTCGTCGTCGGGCAGTATCTTGGCGACCAGAGAGCGGATCGCAGTCCCGACCTCGCAGGCACTCTCCGTCGCAGTGATGATCGGTGTTCGGGCCTGAGACGCCACGCTCAGCACCTCCTCCTGGGGTACGATGCCAGATGTGACGCACACGCCGATGCCCTTTGAGATGTCACCGGGATAGGCCTGATCCCACGAGATGGCGCCCACGACGAGGTCATCCCGGTCGCCGGGGGTGATGAGAAGGACGCCTTCTTCCAACTCGCCCATTACCCGAATGCAGGGCCCGGCACCGATTAGGAGATGTCGCATTGTGCGCTGGAGGGCCTCGCCCCCGCTAAGGACGCGCGCGCCGATCTCCTCGGCTATCTGCGCCAGAGTGATGTCGGCGAGCACCGGCTCGTACGGAATGAGACCCAACAATGAGTACCCATTGACGTTGAGCCACTTCGGGAGCAGTCCCGAGAGCTCCACGAGCCTCTGCTCGCGGACCTTGTTGCTGATCATGCCGAGCACCGGCACCTGCCGTTCCTCGAAGAGCGCGCGGTTCAGTTCGAATTCATCGAGCGGACGCCCGATGCCCCCACCGGTCACGATCACTGCGCGGCTCTTCAACAGCGACGCCACACGCGCATTGCTCAGCCCGATGACAGCTCCCACACCGGCATGACCCGTACCTTCGACGACAACAAGTTCTGCATCCGCCGACACGGCCTCAAAGCAATCACGTATCTTGCCGACCAACTCCTCGGACGAATGCCCCTCGCTGAGGAACTCGGTCGTGTAGCCTCGGGGGATGGTGACGGGGCTTGCCAGATGCGGCGCGACCGGGAGGTCGAACACTTGCGTCATCAGCACGACATCTTCATCCACAAGCGCATTGCGAAAGGGAATTGCGTGCTGCCCGACGGGCTTCATGTACGCGACCTTGATGCCCTTCTCTCTGAGAGTAGCCAGCAGCCCCACGCAGACGAGTGTCTTGCCGGTATGTTTCCCGGCGCCTGCTATGTATATGGACGGTTTCATCTGTGTTCCCTTGTAGGCGAGGGGTGACGACCCGCCCCTGATGGTGCTCGAGAGCCGAGTCGCCCGTGCAAATATAGTCCGGCTTGATGCGGATGTCAATATGGTTTGGACTTGGGTCCGGTTGCGGGTGGGGCGAACGCGGCTTCGTCAGCGCATCCTGGCACCGTCCGGCAGCGTGATGCTGACATCCACCGGCGCGTGCACCTCATAGATGTTGTCGCGAATGAGCTGCACACTCACCGTGTACGGCCAGACGACTTCATCGCCCACGCCGAAGTCATAGACCTCAAACCAGGTCCCCTCCGCAAACTGCTTGGCGAGATTGTCGGCTGTCGCGTCCGGGTGAGCCTCGGGGTCAATGATGGCCGCGCTGGTGCTGCGCACCTCGATGATCCTGTACTCGGCGTTGCGCTCGGCATTGACCAGTCGCGCGCCCTGGTAGTACCGGTACCCCTGCAACTGGAAGGGCGTATCTGTCAGCACCTGGAAGTCCTGCGTGCCGGTCACCTGGCCGATGCCGATGCGCGGGTCCATGTTGAGGATGAGTTGTGCGCCGCCCTCGACCGACTTCGCGCCGATGACTTTGTAAGCCAGGCGGCGTTGGGGGCTGGTTATGTAGATGCAGGCGCCAATCATCGCCTGTGGGGATGGCGGACTGGGAGCAACTGTGATCGTCGCCGCGTCGTAGTCCACCTTCGTTATCCGACCGCGATACTCGGCATTGTCGAGCTTGATGCCGAGCTTCCCCTTGGTGAGCGTCGTGCCGCCGACCAGCGCCATGCCGACGGGCACTCCGTCCTTCTCGGCCCAGAAGCCGAAGCGGCCTGCGAAGGTGAAGTCGCCTTCCGCGGTGCGGACTACGGATGCGTCTGCGGCCTGCAGAATCGTGTCCGTGCGGTCGGCGAGGCGCACGGTGCAGCCCTGGGGCGCAAAGCCGGCTTCGTCCTCACCGGAGAGCTGCAGCGGCTCGACCCGCTGGATAATCGGTGTCTCGATGTATGGTTCGATGATGTTGAGCAGTTGCGTCCGCAGCGGCGTCTCGCCGGTTCTGTGCGTCATGATCCACTTCATCTCGTAGGGGTTGCCGCCCGCCGGTGAGGTCCCATCGCAGATATTCACTTCGGCCTGGTCCGGGCCTGCGCAGGTGAGGCGGATATGCAGGCCGTCGCCGGTCTTCAGCTTCCAGTCCGCCGACCAGACGCCATCGCTTGTGGCTTTCTCGACGTTGTAGAGGTGTGCGAAGGGGAACAAGAGGCCGCGCCACCCGTATCCGCCGTAGCTGCAGCCGTGCTCCTTCAGCCACTTCTCATCGCCGTACGGCACATCGGCTCCGGCCAGTGTTCCACCTTCCTGTTTCGTCAGTTCGATTCCGCTGGTGACGAAATCGCCCTCCTCACAGTGGAACGGCCACCAGTGCTCGCTACCCCCGGAGATACGATAGAGGTCCACACAATAGAACTGGTCGCTCCCGACATCCACGAGGGCCAGCGTCCGTCGCTGCCAGTCATCGGGCGGCAGCTCGATTCTCTTCTCAGCGTCCACGCGGTCAATGAGGTTCTGTGCACGCGCCTCGGCGACATGCACCAGGCCGGCGTCGGCGAAGAGCTCCGACTGCGCGGTCATCGTCTGGTACGGGAACTGGCGCGCTCCGTAGTGGCTCGTCCACGCCGGCTCCCAGGCACCCCAGTTGCGCGGATAGCCCATGTGGGTCAGCAGTAGGCCTTCGTAGCCCTGCAGGCCGAAGTCCATGATCTCATCCTGGCAATGGCCGCGACTCCGCCCGTGCATCATCCAGAAGGCGCGCTTGGATTCAGCCTTTCCGCCCCTCAGGATGGAGATGCCGTAGCCGTCATGCAGCGAGCTGCCGTCATTCCAGTCATCAGGCCACTTGTCCGCTTCCTGCTCGATTTGCTCGCGCGTGTACGGGAAATCGGCCGACGGCTGCCACTTTGCGTCGCGCGCCAGCGCCCAGGCGCACTTCGGGTCCTCAAACATCTTGTAGGCATGTTCAAAAGCCCCATAGCCGCCATTCTGAAACGTCCTCTTCGGCAACTTGCCGTACTTAGGAAAACTCCCGCCGTCGCCGATCTGTGGGAAGGAGCGGTCTATGGTGACGGTGTCCATGGAGAAGTCGAAGATGCTGCGATAGCGCCGGGATTTGGTCAGCGACGGATACTTCTCTTCCGTGTAGAGTTCCGGGTGGCGTTGTCGCATCCGCTCGATGATCTCGACGATCGGCCCCGTGGCGACTACGTGCATGCCGTTGTACCCGCCCATTGACTCGAAGGGAGCGCCATCGCGGAAGAACGTGTTCGGGGCAAAGATAATCATCGGGTTGAACTCGAAGACGTGGCCATAGTAGAGGAAGTCCATGAACTCCGTGCCGCGCTGATAGTCGAGTATCTCCGCCATCCGCGCGAAGCCCCACTGCGAGTACGGCTCATTGGAGGCGCATGCCGCATCCATGCTGCCCTGCATCCACACCGCAAAGAGGTTCTCCTCGATGAAGCGGCGGACATCCTCGTGTGTCTTGATGTCGAACCCCTTGCCCTGCAGGTACGGGATGATGTCGGGGTCCTTCTCAATGGCGGGGAAGATCTTGTCATAGGCCATCGCGTGCGTCTGCTGGTGGCTCGGCAGCTCTATGCAATAGACATTGAAGCCGCTCTGCCTCAGGCACGGCCCCTCATCGAATCTCCCCTGGCCGAAGCGGTCAACCTGCGCAACCTGGTTGCGGTGGCGGTGCTGCGTCATTGTCCCCAGGTAGCCCCATTCTGCGGCGAGACGGCACAGCGCCACCAGGCACTTGTGGACATACCTGAGGTCTCCGGTGCTGGCGTAGGCATCGGCGCACGACGGAGCCACTGTCATCATCCGCCGACCGTAGTACTGGCACACCTCGGCGATGAAGCCGTAGTGCTTCCCGTCCTGCACGTAGCCTCCGCCGATGCCGTCGTCCGGGAAATCGCCGCTGGTCATGTCACCGGCCCCGAAGTCGTTGGAAGGGTAGCTCTCATTACCGATCGGGCAGCGCACCTTCCAGTTCCACGGCGGCATCGAGGTCTCGAAGGTCCACGGGTAGTAGGCCGTTTTCGTATAGATCTCCTTGCCATGTACCGGGCAGCCGAGGGGCAAGTTCACCCAGTGCCAGCGCGGGATCGTGCTGTCCGGCTGCATCTCCCAGATGACATCGTCGGCGACATCGAGCCATCCGCCGGTGCCCTTCGCGGTCTTGTCCTCTGCGCCGGTGGGGAAGAGCTGTTTCTGCTTCAGCTCCGGCAGTGGTTCGCCCAATGGCCAGCGGCGCGGCAGCTGCATTCCCTTCAGCGTCCGGAACTCGCGCAGGTCATCGAATGACCAGACAACGATCGGCACGACTACTTCCCCCTCCGGGTGGGCGAACTTCATCTCCGCCTTCGCACTCGGCTTTGCCGCGCGGAGGTAGTAGCGGCGGATATCAGTCTTCGCCGGCAGTGGCGTCCGGTCGAACATCGTCACCCCGTCCGGCAGTGACACCTTCAGCTCTGCGGCGTCAACGGGTACCTTCAGCGCGACCATGAACATCCGGTCCACGCCGACGATGTCCGGCGCGTAAGCCACCCGCGCATCGGGCTTGCTCTCCTGAGCCCGACAGTATCCCACTGCCAGGACCAGTGCCATAAGTGCGATCCAGATATGACGCTCCAAGGTGACCACCTCGCTCATGTCATTGGCGACATGTGTAAGTTGTGAGGGCATCGTGGAAAGACGCGTCGGCCTGCCATGTCTTCGATGATGGAGGCGAGTTCGTTGTTGGCGTGCAAGCGGATCCCTCCTGCGATGAGTTGATGTCGGTGAGGCATTTCGCTGCGTGTGCGCCGATCCCCTGCAAGCGCAGGGGGCGATTCGGAGTGTAGTTGACCAAAGGGATCAGTTGTGCTATAGTTGCACGGGCGCAAGTCAAAGGCGGCACCAAAAAAAGGGCGCGAGTCAGCGGCGAGCTGATCGCGTCTTTTGCTTTTGTTGAACACTGTCAACGCACCAGAGACGTAGCCCGGGGGTGGTTGCCATCGAACTGAAACGGATGCGAACCAAGATCGGAGTGATGGGCTCGGCGGGCGGCCGCCTGGGTGAGGAGACGCTTGCGAAGGCGGCGGCGCTGGGGGTGGAGATAGCCCGGCACAATTGCGTGCTTCTGACCGGCGCGTGTCCGGGGCTTCCGCAAGCGGCGGCGATTGCAGCTCAGGATGCCGGGGCGCTGACGATAGGAATATCGCCGGCATTGAGCCTGGTCGAGCACGTGGAGCGGTACAACTCCCCGTATGAGGAGTATGACTGCATCATCTACACCGGCAGCGGGCTGATGGGGCGTGAGGTAGCGACGATTCGCAGTTGCGACATTGTGGCGATAGTGGGTGGCCGTTCGGGGACGCTGGGGGAGTTCGCGATCGCCTTTGATGAGGGCAAGCTGATCGCGGTGCTGGAGGGGACCGGGGGCATCGCGGATCACATCGAAACGATAGTGGGGATGATTGACAAGGAGACGAATACGGAGATGGTCTATTCGGCTGACCCGCGTGTCCTGCTGGAGGAAGCCCTGGTGCTGCACGAGCGCCGCATAGCCGAACACCGGGCGTACCTTGTCCCCCCGCCTGACGGCTAGGGCGTTGCCGGGCTGATTGTGTCCGGCGTGAAGGGTAAGGAAGAGAAGCAATCCGGCGAGTACCGCACCCGCCGCCTCGTCCTGGAGCCGTGAGAGCGGCTGGGTCGTGGATGAGCTCGTGTGCTTGGAAGTGCTGAGCAGGAGTGCGACCGCGCCGTGTGTGGCAATGTGGCACGACTACCTTGAGATCGCTCTTCGGAACGCCAGCGTCTTGAACACAGATACGATGCACAATGGAGTGACGAGAAGGCCATGGTCTGTCCGCACTGTCATAGAGAGTCTCTCATGGACCCGAAATGAGGTCGTCTTCTTATTGACTAATGAAGAACTACAGACTGTCTTGGAACAGAGCGAGTGGATCTATGCCAATACGATGCCGCACAATCCTCATGAATACACTCTCCGTGAGGAGTGGTCGGATAATGCGTTATTTGATACTGCCGTAACGCATATCCGCGAACACGGATATAGGGCTGTATTCAGGGGCAAAGCATATGTTCAACTCAACCTCGGCGAATATGTCTACTGGACAATGGGGGCGGCACTCCATGAAACCATCCTCATCAACCGCAAGCGTATCGGTGGATACAGCCAGCAGCAGATCAGGGACATGGCACAGAAGGGACGTTAGCGCGACAGCAGAGCACGACGCAACTGGTGACTGCCACGACGGCCTCTTTGGTGACGAAGCAAGTTGTGCAGAAGACCAGGCTACATTTGAGCGCGTGATGGACGTGTCTCAGCTTCGTGTCCTTGACGTCGGCTGCGGCAGCGGGGAAAGGAAGTGAGCATGTGGACATAGGGAAGATAGAGCGCCTTGGTTTGCAGGAAGTCTGGCCCCATGAGGCCCGTGATTTCACTGTCTGGATGAACGACGGGCTCGACGTTCTCGCGGATACCGTCGGCCTGGAACTGACCAGCGGAGAGACAGAGAAGTCCGTGGGTGATTTCCGCGTGGACATTCTCGCTGAGGACGCCGACGGCCATGTCGTGGTCATTGAGAATCAGTTGACGCGCAGCGACCACGATCATCTCGGCAAGCTGATTACGTACCTGGCGATGATGGAAGCGCAGGCCGCGATTTGGATCGTCGCAGACCCCCGGGCGGAGCATGTCAGCGCGGTCACGTGGCTGAATGAGTCGACATCGGCAGACTTCTACCTGGTAAAGGTTGAGGCTATCCGTGTCGGCGATTCATTGCCAGCGCCGTTGCTGACCCTCATTGCTGGCCCGAGTGAAGGGACCCGCCTGGCGGGGACAGAAAAGCGGAAGCTTGCTGAGAGTCAGCAGATCCGGAAGGCTTTCTGGAGTCAACTCCTGGAGCAAGCCAAAGAGCTAACTGACCTGCACGCCAATATCTCTCCCGGCACGGACGGATGGATCGGGACAGGCGTGGGTATAGGGGGACTGGCACTCAACTACGTCATCGGGCAATATGTCGGACGCATAGAGTTGTATATTGACCGCGGGAAAGACTGCGACGAGGAGAACAAGCATATCTTCGACGAGTTGCATGCGAACCGTGAGGAGATCGAGGGGGCTTTCGGTGACTCACTGGACTGGCAGCGGTTGGACAATCGCCGGGCATCCTGTATCCGCAAGGACATCACCGGCCACGGCTATCGGGACGAAGAACATTGGCCAGAAGTGCAGGATGCGATGGTCGACGCGATGATCCGCTTCGAGGCTGCCCTCCGCCCGCATATTGATGCACTGGAGGTGTAGGCCGTTTCGCCCCACGAAGTACGTCATCTCCAACGCCGCAGGAGGGTCCCACCATGGCGAAATATGACGCTCTGCATAACCGTGTCAATGAAGTGCGTGACACGGCGGACAGCCTCAGGCTCTCGTTCGACGAGATTGGAGAACTCGTCGGGGGCTTGCCACCCTCCGCGTGGGAGTACCGTCAATGGTGGGAGAACAATGACTCGAGTGTCCAGGCGCGGGCGTGGATGCATGCGGGCTGGGAGGTTGACCAAGTCAACCAGACTGAAGGCTGGGTGATCTTCAGGCGCGGGTCGAGGCCGATTGAGGACGATGATGACCTTGACATCGGCCTCCCCCCGCCGGACGGGTAGGACATTACCGCTGCTGACAAGAAGGAAGGGCTACGCAGGCAGCGCTGAGGTGCGGGGCCTTCCGGGTCCTGAGATAGTGGCGTAGTACAAGAAAGTGCTTGCAGAGAAGGGAAGGAGACTGTGATGTCGGCTATGCAACATGAGGTCAAGCGCGTGCTGAAGCTCGCCGAGGAGAGCAACGTCAAGTTCGTGAGCCTCTGGTTCACGGACGTGCTGGGCTCTCTGAAGAGCCTGGAAATCAGTGTGGATGGTCTGGAGGATGCGTTCACACACGGCCGGAACTTCGACGGTTCATCAATAGAGGGCTTCGCGCGGATTGACGAGAGCGACATGACGGCGATGCCGGACCCGTGTACCTTCACGCTCCTGCCGTGGCATGACAACGGCAGCGCGGCAGTCGCAAAGGTATTCTGCGACATTCAGAAGCCGAGCGGAGAGCCATCGGCCACCGACCCTCGGCGCGTGCTGAAGCGGGTATTGGAGAAGGCGGCGGATATGGGCTATACATATAAGGTGGGCCCGGAGCTCGAGTACTTCTACTTCAAGACGCCGGACCTGCCGATGGAGGGCC
>JAUWOG010000011.1 GCA_030612305.1 Armatimonadota bacterium
CACGACGAACACAGCGTCAGGTAGAGGAGGAGATGTAGATGAGGCGTCATGTGGTTTTGGCGATGTCGGTTCTCTTGCTTCTGGCGACGGTGGGCACGGCTCTGGCCCAGGGCGAGCTCTGGGTCCAGCGGGTCGAGGAGCGCGGCAGGTTGCTTGTACCGATCCGAGGTATCTTCGAGGCATTCGGGGCTACGGTCAACTGGGACGGCCAGATGCAGGAGATATCCATCGCCTCCGACAACATCCAGGTGGTGATGTATGTCAATGACTCCATCGCCCTTATCAATGGCAACCGCTATCGCATGGACGTGCCGCCCCGAGGCATACGCGGCCGGACACATGTGCCTCTGCGGTTCGCCGGCGAGGCGCTTGGAGGCACTGTCGAGTACTACGGCAGCTACGTTGACATGACGGAGAACTCGACCGGCTACCTGCTGCGTGTGCATTTGCAGCGGCGAGGTGGAGGCGGGCAGGGCGGCAGCGGTTATATCGCCACCTGGACGAGCAGCCGGCGCGTTACGGACAATGACCTGCGCGGATATGGCAGTTGGCAACTGACGCTCATGCGCAATGAGATTTACGCCCGCAAGGGCCGCCCGTTCGACAATGCCAACATCCGCTCCTATTTCAACCGCCAGCCATGGTACAGCCCCGACAGGAGCTTCACCGAGGGCCGGCTGACCAAGCTGGAGAACGACAACGCGGCCTACATACGCAACTACCAGACACGTGTCTATGGCTCGCCGGCGACGGGCCCGTAAGTTGAGGTGCTCTTGCAGGGCTATCGCAGAGCACACGCCGATTCCGCAGTAGTGACATTCCCTCAGGGGGGAAATGCAGGTGCATCACGTGTGGATCCACACCAGGACCTGCCTTGTGCCGCTCATCGTGGCGTGCATCCTGGGAGGTCTTGCCGGCAGTTCCTCCGCACAGGGCGAAATCTGGGTGGACCGCGTCGAGGAGCAGGGCCGCATCCTCGTCCCGATTCGCGGCGTGTTCGAAGCCTTCGGCGCGCAGGTGAAATGGAATTCTCCGACGCAGGAGATAGAGATACGCTGTGGCGGCACGCGGATTCTGATGTACATAGATGACCACGAGATCTTCGTGAATGGCAGGACCTGTCAGGCGAGCATACCGCCTCGCATTGTGCGCAGCCGCGCCTATGTGCCGTTGCGGTTTGTCGGTGAGGCGCTCGGGGGGAAGGTATCCTACCACGGCAGCTACGTGAGCATAGCGGGCCCTAGAGGATACGACCTAAAGGTGAACCTGCTCAAGAGCGGGAGTCTGCGGACCCACAAGTCCCCCGCTGCAGCCTATATCGCCGGATGGACGAGCAGCAGAGAAGCCACTGATAACGATCTGCGCGGCCTGAGCAACTGGGAACTCACTCTCATGCGCGAAGAAATCTCCGCCCGCCGCAGAAAGCCGTTTGTCGAACACCATATCCGCTCCTATTTCCTGCGCCAGTCGTGGTACAGCCCCGACTACTCGTTCAGTGAGAAATGGCTGATGCCGCTGGAGCGCTTCAACATCAACCAGATTCTCAGCTACCAGAAGCGCGTGTACGACAAGCCGGCCACGCGTCCATAGCGTCAGAACGGCCCTAGCTGCAGTGGGGCCCTGAAGAGCAGGTTCAGATGCGGTGCAGTCATCCTCCAGTAACCCGCCCGCCAGCGAGCAGAGCCAGGGCGTCTGGCCGCCTGTGTGCAGTGGCTCTCGCAGTGCTGCTGATACTCGGGACGAGTGCCGCTGCTTCTGCCGACGGCGCAATCGTAGCAGTGAAGTCAAAGCCCGCCAATGCGAAGGTCTTCGTCAACGGCTACTTTAAGGGGCGCACTCCGGTCAGGGTGACTGTCAGTTCCGCCAGGGCGGAGTCTGCACAGTATCGCTTCACTCTGGTGCTGCCCGGCTACGAGAAATGGGACATGCATGTGTCGCTGGCCGCCGGCGACAACAAGAGCATTGACGCCTACCTGGAGCGGCTGCCGAGTCTGCTGGCGGGCCGCATCATCTGCATTGACCCCGGACATCCCTCCGAGACCAGTCCCGGATGTACGGGGCCGACCGGCGTCACCGAGAACCACATCAACTGGGTCATTGCACTGAAGCTGAAGGACGTACTCCTGGCACAGGGCGCTGATGTCGTATTGGCGAAGAATGCAGAGAACGAGAAGGTGACCAACCGCCGGCGCGCCACCATCGCCAATGAAGCCAATGCCGCCGTCATGATCAGGTTGCACTGCGACGCTGCGTCGCGGTCGGGCTTCTCGCTGTACTATCCCGACAGGCAAGGCACCAAGTACGGCCACACGGGGCCATCCGGAGAAGTGCAAGCCGCCAGCCGCATCGCTGCCAACGCCCTCCACAAGGGCATGAAGAGCGTGCTTGCGGGCATACTCCCCTCTCGCGGCGTCCATGGCGACTCGGCAACCTACGTAGGCAGCAGGCAGGGCGCATTGACCGGCTCGATTTTCTCGCAAGTGCCTGTCGTCACTATCGAGATGTGCGTCTTGACCGTCGCTTCGGATGAGCGGTTCATCAGTTCCGCCGGCGGCCAACAGACAATGGTCAAGGCTCTCGTCGCCGCTCTTGAGACCTACTTCCGCCAGCGCTAACCGCAAGCGTTCGTCGCAAGCGTTCGTCGCAACTATCTGCATCACTCCCACAACAAGGTGCGAATGAAGCCACGGGTTCAGAGAACAAGCTCCGCGCCAACGCTCAGGGCTATCGCGCTGGGGGCAGTCTGGGCTCTGATGACCGTCATCACGATCCTGCATCAGTACCGAGGCGGCGGTCCGGACGGAGTGCCCACCGTTGACTCCCTCTGCCCCATGGGCGGCCTGGCGACGCTGTACAAGGTTCTTGCTGACGGCGAATACCTCCAGCGTGTGTTTCCCTCTGCCATAATCCTCTTGGGTGCGACGCTGCTGGTGGCAGTTATCTTGCGCCGCGCATTCTGCGGGTGGATCTGCCCGCTGGGCGCCATGCAGGAGTTCTTTGCCTTCATCGGTCGCCGGGCAGGCTGGCACCGGTCACTCCATGGCAGCAAGCTCGATGCCGCCTTGCGCGCGCTCAAGTACGTAGTCCTGGTCGTGATCCTGGCTCTCACCTACTACAGCGGCGAACTCGTCTTCCGCCATTACGACCCATGGGCATCCTACGCGCATGTGAGCGCCGGCTGGGGCGAATTGACGGACGAATTCCTCGTCGGCAGCATCCTTCTAGTGCTGCTGCTCGGCGGCTCCCTGGTAGTCGAGAGGCCCTACTGTCGGTACCTCTGCCCATTCGGAGCGTTTCTCGGAGCCATTTCCAGATATGGCCTCGTTCGCGTCGTCCGCAATGACCACACGTGCATTCACTGTCGCCGCTGCGACAATGTCTGCCCGGTGGACATCCCCGTCGAGGCGATGTCACAGGTCACGACCGGCGAGTGTGTCTCGTGTGGCAAGTGCATCAATGTCTGTCCGATCCCCAGTGCCTTGAACCTCGAGGCATATCGGGCCCGCCTCCGCCCGCTCTACGCGGGTCTGATCGCGCTGACCATCTTCTTCGGCGTTATCCTGCTGACCAAGTTCAACGGCGGATGGAAGTCGCTGCCTGCGACCATGTCTGAGATCACGGGCGAAGGCGGCACCCTTGATCCGGCAAACATCCGCGGGTTCATGTCACTCGATGACATCGAGATGGCATACGGCATTTCTGCCGTGCAGTTGCGCGACCATTTGCAGTTGCCTGGCGACACGGAGCTCGATGTTCCCATCAAGACCGTCATGCCCCGCCTGGGCCGCAGCGTAGAAGAAGTGAGACAAGCGACAGCCAAGCTACTGGCTGCCGATAGTGCCAACTCTCCGGATGGTGCTGCGGATGAAGCGTCCCCGGAGAGAACTCAGCCCCACTCCGGACTGTTGCCGCCATGGCAGCCGAATGAGTCTGAACTCGGGCAGCATCAACCAGATACCTCTGCCATCACGGGCACGATGACTCTCGCCGACATTGAAGAGAAGTACGGGCTAACCACACAGATGCTGCTGGGTGAACTTGGTCTGGCCCCCGAGACCAGTGCCGACATCCCCCTCAAAGACATCCTGCGACCCATGGGGCGCGAGGTCGAAGAGGTCCGCCGAGCGGTGGCCGCAATGCTCCAACGACAGGACGACACGGCACCCAACAGGGAGCCGGAACATGCCGTGCCTGCGGCAGGAAGTCAGTGAGGCGGAACCCGCCTCCACCGCCTGAGTGTCTGTGCCGGCAAAAAAAAGTTCGGAGAAAGAAGGAGAAAGCGCTGTTCTGCTTGAAATAGGTAGTCCCTCAACAGAAACGACTAAGAGAAGGGAGCTTTCTCCAATGGCAGACGCAGTATTGCTGGTTACAAAGAATGGCTTCGGCAAGGTCGTAGATCCCGCGGACTTCAGGCAGCAGGCGCGCGGTGGCAAAGGTGTCACAGGTTACAAGGTCACGGATGACAGTGGGCCCCTCGCGGTCGCATTGCGCGTGCCACTCGGCCAGGGCGAGCGCGTACTCGTTGTCACCGCCCAGGGCCAAGCCATCCTCACACTCGTGGACGAGATCAGCACCCGCAGTCGCACCGCCGGCGGTGTCAAGATCATCAGCCTTGCCGAGGGTGACGAGGTTGTGAGCGTAGCCGTCTAGAGTCCCACCAGCCGTAGCAGTCCTCTCTTCGGACGCCTAGCGTTCGCGAAAAGAGACGCCTATTGTATGGCGTCTCTTTCTCTTTTTGGAGCAATGCCCGCCAATACTCCCCCCTCGTTTACGCCGAGGACCCCCTGCGCATTTCCATGTTGACGTCCTCCGCCTGACCTGTGCGTTCCTGTTGTGCGCACTGTTCCCTACCGCAAGCCGAGTGACGCCCGGACGATCCCGGGCTAAGAGGTGATACCCGACGATGGCCGACAGAGTCTATCCGATAAGCGACGTAAAGATGTACGAGACACAGCGGCAGTATGTGCAGAAGTATGACGGCTTCGGGCACAACGAGTTGCTCCGCGACCTGTACCTGCGCGGGGATCTGACCATGACCCCCAGCCCAGGTGCGCAATGGCCCCAGATAGGGCGAGGCGCCACGGCCCCCGGCGGCATGTTGATCGAGGGCACCACACACTCGGCCTCCGCAACAGGCTCAGTGCAGGGCGGGCTCAATGCGATGATCGCGCGCCCCCATCTTGACATATCGCAGAGCATCGGTCTCGGGCACTTCACCCCGCTAGCCGGCGACTGGCTGCAGCTCAAGAACATGGGCCTGCAGAACGAGGTGAAGCTGTACCAGTACAACGGCGCGCCCAACCTCACCACCGGCATCGAGAGCAATTTCTCGCTCCCGACCAACCCGATGTTTGGGGTCTCGCTGTACCGGGCTCACGTGTGCAATTCCCACAACTGGTCCGAGCCGCCCTACACCGAGATTCACTGGAGCGTCGGAGCGCCGGCCCATCCCTACGGCGCGCAGGAATGGGCCATCGCCATACCCTATGGTGAGCCGATGTTGCTGCTCCGCTATGAGAACGGTACCTGGGAGAAGGTCTCGGATTCCGACGAGGGTCTCGACATGCCCATCTTTGAGGGCATGGCCCGGGGCCAGCGCGTTTTCCTCTGGTTTGCCGTCATCCGCGGCCACATCGTCATATCCACCGACGGCTTCGTGGATCATCTCTGGACCTACTCGCTCCATGGCGAGCCCGGCAGCACATCCGCCGAGCTGATACACAGTGGCAAGGTCGCCTTCTGGCACAACGCCGGTCAATGGATGTTCTCCTTCCACCCTATCGCCATGCACGGCTGTCTCATCCAGAGCCCCCCGTTCTCGGCAGCCTATGACACGACCGACTCCACCGGCGAGCTGATACTGACATACCGGCGCTTGCCGGTCATAGATGATGAGTTCAATCCGCTGCACCAGGCCACTGTCGAGGACAACACCGACGAGGTCCCCGGTCTGAATCCCGACGAACGGACCTGGCAGGCGACACTAACGCCCTACATCCACGCACAGCAGGACGTCGGCACTGATCCCGACACCGGCGAGACTGTTGATTTCCGTACCGCCGTCTCACCCGAGCTGTACAGCGTCCAGATCGGCCAGTACCCCGAACTCGAAGCCGGTGATGCACCTGCTTCTGAAGACCTCACGCCCAGAACCATCTCGGTGACGGGCCGCCAGCGCGGCAGTTCCATGGGGACTACCGGCAGTGCCGCACACTACCGGCTTGCCCTCGACAATCAGGACGGCTCGCTGGCAGACATCCAGGAGTATCGCCGGTTGTCGCTCAAGCTCGGCTGGCACCTCGACAACGGCAGCGATAGCCTCTCTCAGGTCGCCTCGGGCTACCTCGTCGAGCCGCAACTCGACATTGCACCCGGCGGGGAGTCGCTGTTGCATGTCGAACTGCTGGACCCGATGGTGCGCCTCCGCGATGAGAAGGCTGACGGCCGCAGTCCGATCTTCGATGACTGGCCCGTCAAGGCCGCCTTTGAGTGGGTGCTGGACCGCTGTGGGCTGGACCGCTCGGAGCTGAATCTTGAAGATACGGGCACACCTCTCAGCATGGGCTCACCCGAGGAGGAATTGTGGCGGGGCGAACCCGGCCGCCCATGGATTGACTTCCTCCACCAGATGGCCGCATTCGACCACGGCGCCGCATTCTTCTTCGACCACAACGGGCACTTCGTCAAGGCCTGTCCGTACTGCCGCCAGTTGCGCACTGCGGAAGACGTGCTCACCCATGACGGCACCGAGGCCGGCTCCTGCGACTGCACCGTGAGTTGGGAGCTATACACACGCAGCAACGCCGCTCCAGACCCGAATCAGCCCGGCGAGATACTCCGCCTCTCCAAGCTGCGCGAATCCCTCGCCGGTACTGACTACAATAACTACATCATGGTGGCTGGAGTTGATGCCGACGGTCATGCGATACGCTCAGTCGCCTATGATGCCGATTCGCTCTACGACCCGGCCTCCAGCCGCTACGTCGGCTGGCGCAAGATGGAGGTGTACGAGGTCCGGGGCATCTGCACTCAGGCCCAGGCCAACCAGATGGCTACCGAACTCATGCAGCAACTGGCTCCGGAGCCGGAACACGTCAGCCTTGTGACGCCGCTGGAGCCGGGCCTGAAGATCGGCCAGGTGCTGCGCGTCAACGGCGGCGAGGCAGTGGGCGTCAACGGTGCGAAATACCGCATCTGCGAGGTCGAGCACCACGTCCACAAGGCCCCCAACCACATCGCCTACAGCACGATCAAGGCCAAGGACCTGCCAGCCGGTACATAGTTTGTCCACAGTTAGTTCGCGCAGGCTTTCATTAGCGCCTGTTGCAATTCCGCTTATGTAAACAATCAGAACTATACTTTCATTAGAGCATTGACAAATTGAGCTAATGAAAGTACACTGGCATTAGTGTGCTAACAAAATGTGGCGAATATGGAGGTGCGATAGCCCATGGCAGAGGAAGTACCACGAGCCGGTTATTACGTTACGATAACCGAAGGGCACAAAGCCTTCGTTCCCTATCCCCTGCCTCCTGACCCGCCAGTTGACTTGACGCAGCCAGAGATGATGCAGCTACTACTCGATGCCGAGCGCGCCTTGGCCGAACTGGGCAGCTTTGAGCAGCCAGTCTTCAACATGCAGCTATTCGTGAATATGTACGTGCGCAAGGAAACCGTGGTTAGTTCGCAGATCGAGGGCTCGCAGGCAACTCTCATGAATGTACTTGAGTACGAGAACGTGGCGCCCGAGATTCGTCAGGGCCACCTGTTTGACGGTGAGGTCGGCCAGCCACCAGTCCCCGGGGAGTACATTATAGAGGGCATCAACTACGTCAAGGCTATGAACTATGGGCTGGAACGCCTCCGCAACTTCCCGCTCTCGCTCCGCCTTATTCGTGAGATCCACCGCATTCTGATGAGCGGAGTAAGAGGAGAACAGCGACAGCCAGGGCAGTTTCGGACGCACCAGTGCCACATTGGGCCCCACGGCGCCACTATCGAGAAGGCAACTTACGTGCCGCCTCCAGCCAACCAAGCACTCAAGTGTATCGGCGAATTGGAGAAGTTCTTCCACCAGGATCTACCATTGCCCGCATTGATCAAGACCGGCCTCATTCATTGTCAGTTCGAGATGGTACACCCATTCGCTGACGGGAATGGGCGCATCGGCCGCTTGCTTATTCCCTTTTACCTATACCAGCAGGGACTTCTCAAGCAGCCTCTGCTCTATATCAGTCATTTTTTCAAGCAGCACCGCAGGGAATACTATGACCGGCTGCGTGCAGTCAGTGGCAGCGGCGACTGGGAGGGATGGCTGGCCTTCTTTCTCAGCGGTGTTGCCAGTATTGCCAAAGATGCCGCCTACACTGCCCGCAAAGCCTCCGAACTGTATCAGGAACATCGCGAGATCGCTCAGGCTGTCAGAAGCGAGTATGCGACGGGTCTGCTCGAATACCTGTGCAGAAGCCCGGTAATCACAGCCCGAGATGTAGAGCAGCAACTCGGCATTACCTACCCAACAGCCAACAGCCTCATACGGAAGTTCGAGGCCGCCGGAATCCTGACCGAGACCACTGGCAAGAAGCGGAACCGCCGATACCAGTACCAGGCCTATCTGGACCTCTTCACCGAAGGCACCGAACCGTTATGACATAGTTGGCCGCATCAACTGACAAGGACTGATGACCATGACTGAGCTTCATTTGCTGAGACGCATCATAGACGGCCGCGTGCGGCCGGGACAGCGCAATGCCGCAACTATGGCTGATCGCCGGCCCGAGAACGGGCCCGCAGGCGGCGGCACTCCTCGCGCCATCAACCGCTATTCCCACTCCGAGCAGAGCGACCATCGCTATGGCCTCTATGGCCGCGCCCGCTACGACGCGGCCCGCTACAGCTTCGAGTGATCGTCACGCCGTTCTGACCTGCCATATCCCGCACATCGGGCTCCATGCCGGTGTGCGTTTTGCTTTCCAGCCCCACCATCTTCAAGGAGGACTTCAATGGCTACGACCACTGCCATATATGGTCTGCCCACCGGCGTGGTGGCAGACGATTTCGTAGAGCCGTCGCATCACAACAAAGTCACCGATACGCTCGACCGCGTGCTCGGCAATTTCCTCAAGAGCATCATGGCCGACGGTGCCCGCAGCGGCTGGAGTATCACCGCCGACGCGCAGGTCGCCGCAGGTGAGGGTCTCATCGCCGGCTGCTGGTGCAAGACCATCGCCGCCCAGGACATTTCCGGCCTGACCAACAATGCCACCAACTATGTCTTCGGCCAGACTACTACCGGCTCACCGGACCAGGGCACGGTTGCGTTCGTCGCTCAGCTCAGTCCGACCGGCCCGACCGGCGCGATATTCCTCGGCACGATCACGCTCGACGCCACGGGGGAGGTCACTGCATTCGACAACGATGCGGCCGGTGTGGACCGCAACCTGATGCGCCTCGAGATCGGCTCTGCAGCCGGCGAAGGCTGCGTCGAGGCGGTACCCTCAGGCGGCTCGCTCAGTATCCCGGTGGACCATACCGAGGCCGCCAGCTTCATCGTCCCGGGCGCTATCAACCTCCAGGTGGCCGGCGAGCACTTCGACTGCGAGGTCAAACAGACCCACTCCGGCTCCGGCTTCCGGATCGCGGCCACCAACACAAGCAGCTACCCACAGGACTTCTCCTACACCTGGACCCGCTACGGCTTCGTGCAATGATCAGCTCCTCCCCCATCCTCACCCCTGCATCTGGCCGGTTGTCAGAGCCACCAATGGCACAAGCTCGGAATGGAGGCATCCCATGCTTGCACACAGCGCCGAAGTCGTAGCTCGCGCGCCCGTATTCACGCCGCTCAGACATCGCCACAAGCTGAAGGAACACAACTGGCGGCAGACGATTCTCAGCTACCGGGCCGACGATGCCGAGAAACTCGTGCCCGCCGAAATGCCTCCGGGCAGCGCCCTGACCATCCGCCGCGACGCCGGTCTCGGCGATTGTCTGATGATCGCCTGCGCCCTCGCCGCACTCAAGCGCAAGCGGCCCGACCTCCACATCACCTTCGCCACGCCGCCTGCATACACTGCCATCTTGGCCCGCTTTGACTGTATTGACGAAGCGATCCCGCTCGATGAGGCCCTCGTTGTCGGTGCGCCGATGCTCGAGTTCAGCAACTACTGCGAGCGCCATCCGCAGGCCGACATCACCAACCGCGTCACCATCTTCGCTCAGGCTCTGGGAGTAGCGGCCGGCAGACTCCCCACGTACACGCCGACCAGCGCAGACATGCAGGAGGCCCAACTGCTCCTGCGCGGACGCCGGCCAATCGCCATCTGCATGCGCGGCAAGTATCCTCACCGGAGTTGGCTGATACCTCGCGCTCTGCAGTTTGCTGCCCGCCTTGCCGATGAGGGCCTCGACGTGATGCTTTTCGACGCGGAGGAACAGCCGCCCTACACTACCTGGATTAGCGATGACTTGCCGGCAGCGAGAGCATTCGGACTCCCCTTGCCCACTGTTGCCGCGCTGTTGCTGCATTGCCGCGCCGCAGTCGCTCCGGATACCGGCTTCCTACACCTCTGCGGATGCCTGGGCGTGCCGTTCGTCGGCATCTTCGGCGCGATACCGCCGCACTTGCGCACCTCCATCTACCGCGACCATGTTGACCTCATCGCCGATGGCCTGCCTTGCGTCCCGTGCTTCGAAGGCCAGAAACACATCACCTGCAGGCTGGAGTGCCTGCAGGCGATAGATGTTGACATGGTCCGTCGTGCGCTGGGTCGTCTCGGCCTCACACAGTACGGCCGCCCCTAGCGCTCGGATTTGTAGTACTTATCTTCCGCCGCCGGGTTGTCAACCTGGGTCTTCGACAACCACTTGGCGTGACCGTCACAGAAGCTGTAATTCGCGCCGTCATTGTGCCGGTCAAGAGCGGTTGCTTGACAAGTCCCGCAGGATACCAACGATACTACGCTTCAGTTCCGGCAAGCTGTCCTGAATCACTGTCCAGATCAGATCTATGTCAATGCCAAAGTACCGGTGAACAAGCACGTGACGCATACCAATTATGTCGGACCAAGGTACTTCGGCATGTGCTTGTCGGAGTTCGGCGGACACACTACGGGCTGCCTCACCGACGATCTGCAAATGGTACAGTATCCAGACCTGAATCAGTTCATCGCCCTCAAGGCTATCACGGCCGCGGGCTACGTACTTCTCGATGCGCTCAATTGCCTCCTGCATATCCTTGAGCAGTAGGCGGTCATCTCTCATAGAGGGATTGCTTCCTTTACTACTCGCTCTCGGATGCTGTCCCTCAGGCCCTTCTCGGTAACTACATCCACCGAACGGCCTAACAGCTCCTGCAATTCCATCACCAGGCCCCCGAGGTCCAGAAGACTACGACCCGCCTCCAATTCTACCAGGAAATCTATGTCGCTAGCCGCATCTGCCTCGCCGCGCGCCACCGAGCCGAAGATGCGGATATTCCGCGCACCGCGGCCGGCGCCGATCGCCAGTATCTCTTCCCGCTTGGTCTGGAGTAGCGCCTCAACAGTCATGCTGCCTTTCCGTCCCATCCATCCCAACAACACAGGGTGACATCTGCAATGACGATTCTCAAGTCCAACCACAACGGAAACTACACGATATCCAAGGCCTCGACCATCACCATCGGCCTGGCTGTCGTACTGCTCACAATCATCGTCGGCTTTGCCAGCTACAGTGCCGCCCGAGGCCAGGCCATCGAGGATCACATCCACGATGTCAATATCCACTGGGCCAAATCGGCGCTGGACGAGGCCTACATGCCGCGCCCCGAAATCCAGAGCGAACTTCGCGCCATCCGCCTCCAGCTAGACCGCATCGAGGTCAAGCTCGACAACCTGGCGCAATAGTCAACTCCGCTGCGGCTAACCCCAGGCAACCTCCAGCGGAACGCGCAGCGTTCCGCCGTGCAAACACAGCCTGCGCCCAGCCTATGGCTTGTCAATCAGGAAGTTTACCCGGTCGATCACGTAGCCCTCTTTTTCCGCCTTCGAGTGGCCATCGCAAAACGCAACATTGGCCGTCTCGTTATGCCGCAGATAGACGTAGTAGCAGGTCCATTCGTCAATTTGCCGGGCCCAGTTGATGTACTTGGTGTGGCCATTGCATGGGCCGCTGTGATTACTGAGCCAGTGCGGACCACTATCCGCAATCAGGATCGTTTCCGCCGGCTTGTCTATCCTAGCCAGCGGCACTCCCGGAGCGCTATACCCGAACTCCATGTTCATCCCATAGCTGAGCGGTACAGGGCGCATAACGACAAGATTGAGAGCCCAGTGCTCACTGGGGCAGGCGAAAACCTGCGCGTTCTTGACATACGGGTAAATCAGATCAGGCCATTCTGTCGGTGCGTCTGCACGCCAGTTCCCCAGATAAGTCGGGGGAATCGTCTCATCGTAGTCCGAAGCATACATCATGAACGCCAGCCCGAGCTGCTTCGTATTGCTCAGGCAGCTTGCTTGCCGTGCCTTCTCCCGCGCCCTCGCGAATACCGGAAACAGTATTGCCGCCAGTATCGCGATGATCGCGATCACCACCAACAACTCAATCAGCGTGAAACCACGTCGGCTTGCATGAACCATCTTCCGCCTCCTCTCGATTTGAACAACTGTACGCTGCACATCTGCACTTTGCGTCCGCGTGTTTCCCTTTTCGCCGTCGTGCCGTCCAGTCCTGCCTGCCGGCAGGCACACTACAGCCATAATACACCCAAGCAGTACCAATATCAAACCGTAAAGGAGAACAACATAATGTCCGAATTCAGGGAATTCCTCCTCGCGCTACCTCGCGAGCAGCTCTGGCTCATCGGAGGCGTCATAGCCGAGGTCATACTCCAGCTCATCAAGCGCTATCTCTGGCAGCCTCTCGACTATGAGAAGGCGAAGAAGCTCCTCGCCGCAGCTCTGGTCAGCTTCGTCCTTGCTCTCGGCGCTGATGCCGGCGGCGGAGGCCAACTGCTGGCCTCATGGCTTGGCATCTTTCTCTCTGCCATCGGCTTCCACGAGACCACCGACAAACTCGGCCTCAAGCGTGCCTGGGCGAAGCTGCTGCGCTGACACCTGCTGGACGCCTTTGGCCTTGCTGTTTGCCTTTCCCCTCTCCCTGTGGGAGAGGGGAATCAAAGGGGTGAGGGGCCGTTTGCCGTTGCCGTTCCGAAGCCGCACCTATTCCTCGCCCTTCCCCATGATCTCATGCCGCATCTTCCCCAGCTCCTCGACACGGTACGGCTTCGCTATCATCGCATCGAACCCATGCGTCTCGTGTTCGGCCATCACCGGATCGCTCGAATACCCGCTGGAGACGACTGTCTTCACCTCGGGATCCATCTCGCGAAGCTCCCAGATTGCTTCCTTCCCACCCATCCCGCCGGGGATCGTCAGGTCCATGATCACCACATCAAAAGCTTGCTCAGTGCTCATCACAGCGCCGTACATCTCCAGCATCTCGGCGCCCTCGTATGCCCGCTGCGCATCGTACCCGAGCACCTCCAGCATACCACTGCAGACATCCCAGACGATATCCTCGTCCTCCAGCACCAGCACTCGCCCGGCGCCCTGTATCATCCTGGTGCGTTCCTCGACGCCGACTGCAACCTCCATCTGCACCGCCGGCAGATAGATGTGGCAGGTCGTGCCGATCCCCACCTCCGAGACCATGTGAAGATGCCCGTTGTGCTGCCTGACGATCGAGTAACTCACCGACAGGCCCAGCCCGCTGCCCGTCTGCTTGGTCGTGAAGTACGGATCAAACACCCGCGACAGCAACTTGCCCGCAATGCCGATGCCCGTGTCCTCG
>JAUWOG010000338.1 GCA_030612305.1 Armatimonadota bacterium
AGCTAAGCTACGTATGGGCCTGGGCCTATCTGGCCAAAGCAGCCTATACCGAGCGCGACGAAGGCGCTGGTGCGCAGATGCTCTACGATGCTCTTTTGCTAATCAACAAGCGCCTGCACGGCGAAAAGCTGCATTTTGAGCTCGAGCAAAAGACGACAGGTAAGCGACCCGCCGACCTGGTGGAAATCGAGACGATGGTTGACCATGTCGCTGACATTGTCTGGGAGCACCCGGACCCGACAAACAAACTGCGTCTGGCCGAAACGCGCCGGCGGCTGGGCCAGTGGGTCAAGCAGGAGACGCTGCTACTGGACGTTATCGCGAAATTCCAAGCCGGCGGGGAAGGTGAAGACCTGCTGTTGCGCGCAATTGCCTATCTGGAACTGGCCCGGCTGTACGGGCAGCGCGACCGCGATGATGAGCAGCCACACGCGCGCGGCCCGGCGCGAGCTGCGAACCTTCTCCCAGCCCGGCCCCGGAACCTGCGGCCTCAGTATCGGTCTCAACTCAGGCAGTCGCATTGTCATCACTCGCAAATGCCGCGAGATAGTAGTGTTCGATGCCGATGTAAAGCATGTCGCCGACTACCGCCGGCGAGGAGTATATCCCGTAGAGTGTCTTGTGCTGCCAGACTATCTCGCCCGTGTCGAGCTTGATGGCGTAAAGCGCCCCATCTATCGAGCCGAGGTAGAGAATCTCGCCGGAGATGGCCGCGGAGGCGAGGATCTCGTCGCCGGTTTCTGCACGCCAGACGATGTCGCCGGTATCGTGGTCGAGCGCATAGACTCTACCATCATGGCAGCCCATGATGAAGAGGCGGTCGGTGGCGGCGGCCGATGAGCGGGTGTAGCCGCCGACGGGCCGCTTCCACACCGCCTCTCCGGTCTCGATGTCGAGGGCATAGACGTTGGCGTCGTCAGAGCCGCAGCAGACGTACCCGCCGCAAACAGTGGGTGTCGAGGCGACCGGCCCGTGCGTCGAGTAGGTCCATCGCACGGCGCCGTCACCGGCGTCAAACGCGTAGATGTCGCCGTCCCACGAGCCGACAATGACGGTGTCGCCGGCAATTGCCGGGGACTGGGTGATGTCGGCACGGGTCTCCGCCTGCCAGATGAGTCGTCCGGTATCGGCGGCCACGGCCGTGACCCTGCCGGCGTGGTCTCCGATGAAGAGCCTGCCCTCGGCGACAACCGGCGAGGAGCGCGTGGCACGGCCAAGCGAAGCCTTCCACTGTACGACACCGGACTTCGTGTCAGCAGCATAGACAAAGCCATCATGGCAGCCGACATACACGATGTCTCCAGCAACTGCGGCGGTGGCCTCGATCTGATCGCCGGTTTGCAGCCGCCATTGTTGAGTGCCGCGGACCGCGTCCACAGCGTAGAGGCCGCCGTCACGGGAGCCGATGAAGACAAGGCCGCCGCTGACAACAGGTGAGCTGAGCACGGGGCCCTTTGTCTCGAAGCGCCAGACCTGCTTGAGGGGTGGCGCCAACTCGTAGGCGGATATCCCGGAGTGGTGAATATCGCCCTGAAAACACGGCCACAACTCGGCACCCTCGGCCAGCTTCTCAGCCTGCGCCTCAAGCTCCTCGAATGCCGCCGCGATCTGCGCAGTTCCCTGGCGGCTGCCGGAGGCCATGGACGCCGCGGCCTCCAGATGCTTCCGCGCGCTGTCCGTCGCGTGCATGTACAGGTCGGCGAGCCCGACGGCGTACCGGCCCCGGGCGTCTGCAGGATAGCGGTCCACGAGCCGGCGGAGCTTGTGCAGGGCGTCCTCATCACGCGTGGCAAGCGTCGCCAGTATGTGGGCGCCCGGCCATGAGATCCCCTCACGAGTCGCCATCCGCCGCAGAAGCGTCTCCGACGCGGAATGGTCGTCAATCCTCGCCAGCGTATCGGCAATGGCGTCGCGCACACCGTCGTCGGCGGCCGGGATCGCCTCGATCAGACGGGGAAGGGCGCGATGGCTCTCGATGGCTCCGAGCGCGACAATGGCTCGCACGCGCTGGGCCTTGTCGTCGTCGGCGAGCAGGTTGATGAGCAACCGCTCCATATCGGCCAGTGTCTCGGTGGCAGCCTCGACGAGTTCACGATTGGTGGAGTCGAGGGCTCTGATGAGATCAGCCAGGTAGTCAACAGAGGGCGTGGCGGCGATGGCGGCGGCGGCCGCGATCTGCACTTCGGCATTCTCGTCATTCATCAGCGAGGTGACCAGCGCGGTCTGCGCATCGCCCAACTCATCAAGGCGACCGAACCAATACTCGGCGTCGCCACCTCCCTGAGCGGCGCTGCGAATCACCAGTTCGACTTCCTCGGGCGACAGTTGCAGCTTGTCGCGGTGGTCATTGATGATCTTGAGTTCCTCCGAGTGCATGAGCAGGCCGAACTTGTGGTAGTTGTTCAACTCGCGCGCCACGAGGTCCTGGACATCTTTCAGTTGGATTTCGGTGTCGGACATCCACCCTTCGATCTCGTGGGCGAGGTATTCGTGAACGAGCTCATACTGGCGGCTGCGCTCCTCACCGACACCGCGCAGGAGTCTGAAATCCACGAGCTTGGCCATCACGCGTTCGATCTCGTCTCGGCTGTAGCCAAGCTGTTCGGCAATCCGCTGGATGGAACTGACGGCGAGGACTTCGGATGAGGAGACCATGCGTGCGAGGATGGCGCGCGCAATGCGGCGGTCAAGATGATTGAATTGAGACAGCGCGAAGTCGAGGTATTCGCTGAGGATACGCTCGGCGCGCCCGAGTCGCTGGTAGGAGTGCAGCGCGATGGTGTGCTGGAAGCCCGGCTTTGCCTCATACAGCCGGTCGCAGACTATCTGCAACTGGGCAGGCTCGATGCCTTCTCTGCTGAGGTCTTCGAGCATCTGCTCGATGAGTTCGCTCTCGAACTGTATCTCGAAGTTCTGGGCGGGTTTGACGATGGCATCCTTGGCCTGGTCGCGCGTGAGCTTCTTGAGCCGGTACATCGCGTGCATGATGCCGGGAATGTGGGTGTGCAGGTCGTGGAGGTGGCCGACGAAGTCCTCGCGGATGCCGATAATCCAGTGGACGTAGTCGAGGTCGGCGTCCATGCACTCAGTCCACGCCTCCAGGAATTCCTCCTTCACGCGGTCGCCTACCCGCACGAAGTACTCCTCGCACTGGTCCATGATGAAAAGAATGCGGCGATCGGTCAGCGCGTGGACCGCCTGCACGAGCTCGAGCAGAGAGCAATCGCCTCGCAGAGTTACCGTCTCATAGCCCAGCTCATCCACCGCCGCGATCGTTGCCTCTCTCATGCTGCCCACAGGGTCGTCCAGAGAGCGGCCATAGACACAAAGGAACGGCCTGCCGCTCTCGTCATCGTCGTCGGTCTCAGTGGCCTTCTCACTCAGCCTTGCCATCACACCGGCCCGCAGCACAGATGTCTTGCCGATGCCCGAACGGCCAAAGAGCACGACGACGGGGTTATTCTCGATCATCTCGATGAGTATGCGCGTGTCTTCCTCGCGTCCGAAGAAGAAGTCCGCGTCCTCAACACCGAAATTGTCAAGGAAGCGATAGGGCCCGCCCCGGAGCAGTGTCAGATCGCGTTTCCGTCTGCGAGACCTGGGCCGACGTCGGCCGAGACGCTCGTGCAGCTTCGCCATGAAATCGTTGAAGACCCCCGGCTCGCGACAGATGAGGTGGCGTGCAGACGCCCGTGCCGAGAGCAGACTCACCACTTCCGGCTGGTAGCGGTGGTACTGGACGCTGGCCGGGCTCTCCACCTTCAGCTCATCGTAGTGGCGCTGGTCGCTGACGGGCACCAGATTGTTCACCCAGAATATCCGGCGACCGTCGCGCGGAACACCATCGAGGAAGGGCCGGTCGCGGTCGTCATAGGCGGTGATGACCGTGAAGGCCTTGAACATGTCGGCGATGATATCGGCGATGGCGGCGTACGCAGCCGCTATCTCTTCGGGGGTGAGGGGCAGGAACTTGCTCTCGATGTCGCCGCAGCACTTGATGATGCTCATGCGGCTTGATTCCTCGACGCCGAGTCTTATGATCTCCGGCTCGTGCACACCGGCGACGAAGTGGTGGTAATCCTTCTCGGGATGGAGATGATGCACCTCGAGAGCTTGCTCGAGCAGACGATCCGGTTCGGCCATGAAGATCGTTGAGAAGTAGCCGTCCTTGATCATGCGCGAGAGCCGTATGTGCCCCTCGGCGGGGCGTGCATCGGCCATGTGCGCGGCGAGCAGGC
>JAUWOG010000180.1 GCA_030612305.1 Armatimonadota bacterium
TCCGGAATTCCTGAAGCATCCGCCCTTCAGGCGGGAAGCCCACGATACGCGCCTGGATGCTCATCTTTTCAGGATACAGCTTTTCTGGGTAGAGCTGTGACTGGGGTTTCGCGCGCTCGCTACAGAGTCGGGCTGCAAGCCCGACCTACGCGGGGGGCAGGAGAAAGAGCCGGCGGCGGCTAACTGTACGGCGTAGAGGGGGTACGTTGCGAGGCGATAGAGTCCGGCTGGAAGCCGGACCCACGCGAGCAGAAGAGAAAGGTGATCCGATGGGGCTCATTGTTGATCGGGAAGCATTCGGAGCATTGCGGGATACGCTCGATGAATCGGCGCGCATCGTGTTCACCAACGGGTGCTTTGACCTGCTGCACCTGGGGCACATCAGCCTGCTGAACTTCGCCCGGAGCCTCGGGGACGCGCTCGTCATCGGCCTCAACAGCGATGCGTCAGTGGCGGCGCTGAAAGGTCCGGGGAGGCCGCTCGTCCCGGAGGAGGAGCGGGCCGCGGTACTCGCCGCCCTGCCGGCAGTCAGCTTCGTCATCATCTTCGACGAGTCGGACCCGGTCGAGACGATCAAGGCGGTGCGGCCGCATGTCCATGTCAAGGGCGGCGACTACCGCAAGGAAGACATGGTGGAGACCGCTGTGGTCGAAGCTCAGGGAGGCGAGGTAGTGCTCTACCCACTTGTCAGCGGGAGTTCGACGTCGCGGCTGATAGAGATCGTGCGGGGACAGGAAGGCGAGGGGCCGGAATGAGGCGCGCAGTCCCAGCTAGCATGTCCGGGCGCAGCTTCCCCCAGTCCGGAAGGCCCTCCATACACCGAAGGAACAGCCCTGAATGAACCCGACATTCATGCGCGCGGTTGACAACACAGTCGGCGTCGGGCTGTGCCGGCTGGTCACGCTCGGCAATAGGGTACGACGGGCGCTCACGCGCAAAGAGCCGGCATCCAGATGCTACCGGGGTCCAGGAAAGCTGAGATGTGGCGCGGAAGTTAGTCAAGTCGGCGGCTAATCTAGTGGCCGAGTCCCGATTTGCGAGGAGGGGAGTTACTCTGTCCGAAAAGCATACAACACTAACAGCCGTAATCTGCACGAAGAACGAGGCAGGCACGCTCAGTGAGGTAATCGAGGCGGTCAAGCCGCGCGTGGACAGCATATTGGTCGTTGATGGTCATTCAAGCGACGGGACGCGAAGTATCGCCGAAGCACTGGGCGTGGAGGTGCAGCTCGACAACAGGCGTGGCAAGGGAGCCGCAATCAGGCAAGCGATAGATTATTTGGACTGCAACGTCATCGTATTTATTGATGCTGACGGGTCGCACGATCCCGCAGATATTCCGAAGTTCGTCCAGCCGATTCTGGATGATGAGGCCGACCTGGTGATCGGGTGCCGCATAACCGGCGGCAGCGACGAGCTGGCTGGCGACTGGGGCTCCTTTGCGCGCGCCACCGGCTCGCAGATAATCAACCTGATCGTCAACTGGCGTTTCCGGGTGCGCCTGACCGATATTCAGAATGGCTACAGGGCGATACGTAGAACCTGCGCCGAAGACCTCCCGCTGATAGAAAACGTGACCACGATCGAACAGGAAATGACCATCAAGGCACTTAAGAAGGAATACCGGGTAATCAACGTGCCAAGCCACGAATATCGCCGCAAGGTGGGTATATCCCGCATCAGTGTCCCACGTCTTGCCTGCCGGTATGTGTGGGAGGTCATCAGGGACGCGATACTGAGCTGAGGGCGACCCGGGGCGCAACTTCGCGGCAACCGCTACGAGACCGCAATACGGGTCGGCCATTTTGCGTGCTTCACGATGTTGCTGACCTCGGTCGCCGGAGCGCCGGCGGTGGCTATCCTCGGGCCGACGGCTTGGGCGCACAAGCCGGTGGGCGACCGGAACGTTGTCGTCTGCGCGCACCTCGATCGCAGCCCGTGCCTGACGGTCCATAACCAGAAACATGTTGGCTGCATGCACGGCACGAACGTCTGCATGACGCGGATAGGGGTGGACGAGGTCTTCGATGCGGTGAGAGAGGCGCTTCCGTGGGGCGCGGGATCGGCCCTACGGTTGGGTCTTGTCTATGGCTTGTTGGACGATCGGGTTCCAGTAGGTCCAGATGTGGTACAAAGCCACCGCCGATAGGGCCAGGAGGAAGGCGAGAACGAGCGCATAGGGGATGGCGCTCTTGAGGCGGCGGAACAGCTCGTGGAGTCCCAGGCCCAGCGGCAAGGTCAGACCGGGCAGAAGAAGGAGCAGATAGCGGCCGCCCTGATAGACGCCCTTGTGGCCGAAGACCGACATCCACAGCGCCGAGAGAAAGATGGTGCCGAAGCCGACGCAAGCGAGTATCAGCGGCACGGCACGCTCGCGGGGGAGGCTCAGTTCGCCTCTGCGCCGACGGATGAGGGCCATGACGAGTCCGATGGTCGCCAGCAGCGTGACCAGGCGCAGGAGGTTGTAGATGACTACGTGGGTGCTGTCGGGGAACCAGACCATGCCGGCGAAGACGCTGGCCCAGAGCCCGTTGATGGCATCGAAGAAGGGCTCCCAGACCAATCCCCAGGCGATGGCCTCGATGTGGCTGACACCCTCCGGTATCGGGCTGTAGCCGCGCGGATAGGGCGTGAAGGCCCCGTACAGCTCGTAGTTGCGTATGTACCACCAGCCGCAGACGCCTGAGAAAGCAGCCAGTGTCGCCAGGCCGCGCACCCAGAAATCCCCGTCGCGGTAGAACCTCCTCCCGTGCTGCCAGAGCAGAGCCACTGCGATGATCCCGAAGCTGGTGGCGATACATGAGGCCTTCATCAGTGCCGCCAAACCGGCGACAGCTCCGATGAAGATGGCGGTCCTGATGCTGCGGTCGTCCCAGTACCTGATGGCGACCAGGTAGAGGAGCAGGGCAGAGGCGAGGATGGCCCCGACGTCATTCTGCACCGCTCCCGCATCAACGAAGAGGTTGGGCCACCAGGCAGTCAGCGCCAGCACGAACAGAAAGGTGCGTCGCTGGCCGCCACAGGCGCGGTAGATGATCGGCATCCACAGCAGCAATCCGGCCAGGAGCAGAAACGGCGAGGTCCAGCGCAACACGCGCATTGCCGTCATGTCGTCGCAGTGCTGGACGAGAAGATAGACGGGCGTGAGCAGGAGGTAATACAGGGGCGGATGAAGCTCGAGATTCCCGCCGGTGACCTCGGGGTCCTCGACCGGCAGGTCCCAGGTCCGGGCGAGCCAGCGCACATAGGGGTAATGGCGGTTGATTTCGTCGGGTGCGCGGCCCAGCAGCATCACGTAGCTGTAGGTGATGGCGAGCGCCAGATAGACGAGTAGAATGGCCCAGACGGCCGGGTCGCGCAATGGGCGATACTGCTGACATTGCGGCGCGATGGCGGGGGTCTCGTTGCTGTCATGGTCTGCTGACATGGCGGCGGTCTTCCCGGACAAGAAGCTGTGTGCGCAGTGGGTGGTTTCGCGCTGCAGGCCGGTTTCACCTGTCGCGGCAGGTGGGTTTTGTGCGCATAGGCTGCGGATGGGAACGAGCAAAGGAGGAAAGACGAGGGCGCGGCGAGAACAGTTTCCAACGAGAGCTTACCACGTGGCGGCAAGAAGCGAGACCGTGACCCGCCGAAGCATCCAGGCGTGGTGAGAGGGAGGCGGCGAATGTGTTCTGCCTGAATTGCGGTCGGCACAATGATGATGGCGTGAAGTTCTGCGAGCGCTGCGGGCATGAGCTAGTGCCGCGCGAAAAACCGCAACGCGAGGCTCAGGAGGACTCCGGTGAAGCCCGGGAGCCTGTGCCTGAGCCTGAGCGGCCGCGCACCAGCGGGATGGCAATCGCCTCGTTGGTGCTGGGGATACTGGGCCCGGCGACGGCTCTGGCGGGGCTGGTTTTGGGTTTCATCGCGCTGAACCAGATCGGTTCGAGCAGGGGACGCCTGCAGGGAAGCGGGCTGGCGACCGCAGGATTGGCGGTGTCCGGTGTGATGGCCCTGGCCGGGATCCTGATAGCTGCGGCCGGGATTCCCAACATGTTCATCGCTCCGGCTTTTCACGGGGCGCGGGAGAAGGCAACGCAGACCTCATGCCTGTCAAATGTCAAGCAGCTCAACCTGGGCCTGCTGATGTACGCTCAGGACTACGACGAACACTGGGCGCCTGCCGACAGATGGTGTGATGTCACAGAGCCGTACGTGAGAAGCCAGAACGTTTACGTATGTCCCGGCCTGCCCGAGTATCGCTGCGGCTATGCGTATAACGAGAGGCTGAGCATGACACCTGTCAAGAACCTGTCGAGTCCTGCCGACACTCCGACGATCTTCGATGCTACGGGCGGGTGGAACCAATATGGCGGGCCGTCGCTGCTAGACTTTCGCCATCAGGGGATGGCCAACGTAGGCTTCGCCGACGGTCATGGTAACAGCCTGAGGATGGTTGACACGGGCAGTCTCCAATGGCAGCCGACCGTGCCGGTGCCGGGAAGCCCGTAGCAGGACAGAGCTATGCCGATGCACTACTCCGTTAGATGGGAGAACGACAACTAGGCGATGCGGATGGGAGCGCCACTGTCTGAGGACTGATAGACGGCCTCGAAGAGCGCGACGGTCTTGCGGCCCTCATAGCCGTCGCACTGCACCGGCTTGCCCTCGGTGATGGCGGCGACCATGTCCTCGATGATGTCGGCCGGGAGGTCCTCAGGCGCGGCGAAGTCCTCCGGGCTGAGCTCGACTTGCTCGGGCATGGCGGCATCTTCGGGGAGGACATATTGCGGCTGGCCGTCGGCTCCCACGTCCTCTGTCGCGGCGGCCACGAAGCGCGTGATCTCCTGCTCCTGCCAGCTCAATGTCCCCGTGGTGCCGGTTATCTCAATGGCGGAGCCGAGGTCGGGGAAGCTGCAGGTCGTCGTCATAATCACGCCGACGGCACCGGATGCGAACTTCAACATGCCGGCTGTGGCGTCCTCGGTTTCGATGTCATGGCCGTGCGTGCCTCGGACTCCGAAGACGGTCTCGACCGGCCCGAGCCACCATTGCAGCAGGTCCACATAGTGTACGGCCTGATTGGCGAGCGAGCCGCCCTCAGTGACCAGACGACTCCGCCAGCCCTCCGGGAAGCCGCCGTCGTAGTAGCTCTGGGCGCGGAACCACTTGACGCGCAGATCCCCTAAGATGATCCTGCCGAGGGCACCGGACTGCAGCGCGTCGCGTACCTGGTGGTTGACCTTGAGGTAGCGGCTGCCGAAATCCACGGCGTAGATGAGGCCGGTTCTCTCGGCGGCTTCGAGCACCGAGTCACAGGCCGCGACGGTGATGTCCATCGGCTTGGTGCTGAAGGTGTGCTTGCCGGCCTCGAGCGCGAGCTTGGAGAACTCCGCGTGCATGCCGCTGGGAGTGAAGACGCCGACGACATCAATGTCGTCGCGGGCCAGCATCTGCTCATAGTCGCGGATATACTCGCAGCCGAGCTCCTCGCTGAGCTTGTGGCCGCGCTCTTCCCAGAGATCGCAGACGGCGACGAGCTCGGCCCCTTCGGTGTCAGGAATGAGCTTGGCACGGGCACCGCCCATGCCCAGACCGACGATCCCAAAACGCAGTGTGTCTGCCATCATCATCACCTGCTGCTTTCTCAGTCATTGCGCGTGTACAGAGCCGTACGGACGCGC
>JAUWOG010000112.1 GCA_030612305.1 Armatimonadota bacterium
GAATACGCCGGCTCTCCGGGCCGTCGCGCATGGGTTAGCGTTGCGCTCAAACGTGATGCGAGGGTCTATGAGAATGACAGCTTCTTCGTAGAGCAGGGGGCCCTCATCGGCGACAAGTATGTCTCCATCGTCAGCCGGCCACGGCCCAAGGGCGAGCAGCGCGTACGCATCGAGCACAAGGACCATGTGCCGGGCTCGGGTCTGTCCGGGCTGAGCGGCCTTGCCAATGAGGCCGAGGACCTGATGGCCGACGCCAAACGGACGCTACGCCGGATAGAGCTGGCATTGACAGACCCTGACCGCCTCAGGAAGGTTGACCAGATCGTGGAGAGTGTGGTCTCGCTGACGGCGCGCGCCGACGAGATCTCAGTAGAAGCGCTGAGGTTCGCCCACGACCTCGTCGCCATGTCATCGGCAGCAGGCCCGAAGGTGGACGAGATCTCACGCAACATCGCGGAGGCCTCCAGGACTGTCAAGTCCACGGTGTACACGGTCAGGAATATCATCGAGACCTCGCCCGTGTCCGCCAATATCACCAAAGCCTCAGAGAACATGGTCGCGCTGTCAGAAAACTTCACGGCATCCTCCGAGGACGTCAAGCGGCTGACGGCAAAGCTCTCGGTGATGCTGGACGATCCGGTTCTCACCGCCAAGCTGCAGGACGCCCTGGACAACCTGCACACGGCCAGCGAGAACCTGGCGGCGCTGACGGAGAAGGGCGACAAGCTCATCAGCGATGAAAACGGCGTTGGCGAAGACCTGAAGGTGACGATGACCAACCTGCGCCGCGCTACCGATGACCTAGCGACGACGAGCGCGCATGTCAGGGAAGTCATCACTGACCCGCAACTGACTGAGGACCTGAAGGTGTCGGTGCACAAGGCGCGAGAAGCGCTTGAGAATGCGCCGGACGTGGCCGCGAAGGCTTCGCGGTCGCTCGACCGTGTTGACGGCACGATGGACCGGGTGAGTGAAACGATGTCGGCAATCCGCCCTGAGCGGACGGCCTCGCATGTGAGCCTGGAACTGGCGGATGAGAAGGGCTTCCAGGCCGACTTCAACATTGATCTGTATTACCGGCTGCGGCGCGGTGACTTCTGGCGCCTCGGTGTCCGGGATATCGGCGACCACGAGCGGCTCAACCTGCAGAGGTCGTTGCCGATCTCGTCAGTATCCAACGTCAGAGCGGGCGTCTTCGGTGGACAGCCCGGCATCGGGTATGATCACAGCTTTGCAGACAACATAACCCTCGAGGTCGAACTTTGGGATCCCGACGCGCATTTCCTGGACCTCCGAGGGCGGTACATGATCCGGCCCGGGCTTGAGCTGACTGTGGGCGCGAATGACATGTTCCATGACAAAGACCCGTCCATAGGCCTGCGCTATTACCTGCGGGAGGGCCTCCTGCTCGGGGAATGACTAGCGGCAGCAAGAAGCCTGACCCACGCCTCTGGCGCGGGTGCCCACGCGGGGAGGACGTTGAACCACCGGCAGTCTCAAACGCTGCCAACTGCTTGACAAGCAATACGGTTGCGACAACGAAAGATGATAAGGCTACGCAGTCTGTGATGCCGGACATCGCCTTGGATCCCAGGAGGACAGATAGATGCAAGTTATATTCCTACAGGATGTGGACAGAGTAGCGCACGAGGGTGAGGTTGCCGAGGTCGCTGACGGCTATGCGCGCAACTTCCTGATCCCGCGCGGCTTTGCGGTCAAGGCAACCAAGGGTGCGTTGAGAGAACTCGAGGAGCGAAGGAGCGCCATCGAACGCCGCGATGAGGACAAGCGCAAGAAAGCTCACGAACTGGCAGAGGACCTGAGCGAGATGGCCGTGGTCGTCAAGGCAACTGCCGGCGAGGGCGAACGTCTGCACGGCCAGGTCACTGCGCAGCAGATCGCCGACGCCGCTCTGGAGCAGCTCGACATCGCCATGGACCGGCGTGACATAGACATCCCTGAGCCAATCAGGCGCATCGGCGACTATCTCATCAGCGCTCGGCTTTACAAGGATGTGGCAGTGCAGTTGCAGGTCTCAGTGGTCCCTGACCGCGAAACCGAACAGGAAGAGGCCGAGCCTGACGTGGAAGCGGAGGCCGAGGTCGAGGGGGATGAGACGGAGGAGTAGGAGTAGGCCGGGGTAAGCGCAAGCCGACTGCTGTGGGCGTCTGTGTTGCTGAGGAGGGCTGTTGACAGTGGCTAGAAGGAGCGAGCGCGATTCGTCTGGGGACTTCTCGGGACGCCTGCCTCCGCAGGACCTGGATGCGGAGCAGGCAACTCTCGGGGCAATGCTCCTGGAGCCGGAAGCCGCCAACCTGGCGTTCGCCATCGTCGAGGCGGATGACTTCTACCGGGAAGCCCACCGGCGCATATTCGCTGCGATGAAAGCTGTGGCTGACCGCAACGAAGCCGTTGACCTGATTACTGTAAGCGCCGAATTGCGCCGTGTTGAACACCTCGAGGAGGTGGGAGGCGGGGAGTACCTGATGGCGCTGATGAATGAGGTGCCCACGGCGGCGCACGTGACCATCTATGCCGGAATCGTGGCCGAGAAATCGGTATTGCGCAAGCTGATAGCCGCTGGCAGCGACATTCAGGCGATGGCATATGACAATCCGGACGATGTCGGCGGACTGCTTGACCGGTCCGAGGCGAAGATCTTCACTCTGGCGCAACGGCGCGAGACGGGCGATTTCACTGAGATCGGCCCATTGGTCCAGGAAACATTTGAGAAGCTCGAGGATGCGTATCGCAAGCCGGGGCACATCTCCGGAGTACCGACCGGCTTGAAGGGCCTTGACGACATAACCCACGGTCTGCAAAACGGCGACCTCATCATCATTGCCGGTCGGCCGTCCATGGGTAAGACATCACTGGCGATCAACAACCTGTGCCTCCACGCCGCCACGCGTGAGGAGCTTACAGTCGGCATCTTCAGCCTGGAGATGTCGAAGATGATGCTGACTGAGTCAATGCTGTGCAGTTGCGCCCGGGTCAATTCGTGGAAGCTGAGGCGGGGTTTGGGCAGTAACGAGGACTGGGGCCGTATCGGCCAGGCGCTGGGGATACTACCTGCTGCCCCGATCTACGTAGATGATACGCCGGGTCTGCCGATCCTGGAGTTGCGCTCGAAGGCGCGGCGACTGAAGTTGCGGGCCGATGTCGGTCTCATCATCATTGACTATCTGCAGCTCATCAGCGGCAGCACCGGTGGGTCGTATGAGAACCGTCACCAGGAGGTCTCCACTATCGCGCGCGCGCTGAAGGGGATGGCCAGAGAGCTCAACATCCCGGTCGTCGCGCTGTCACAGCTCAGCCGCCGGGTCGAGACGCGCGAGGACAAGCGCCCGATCCTCTCCGACCTCGCCGAGAGCGGCTCCATCGAAGCGGAGGCCGATGTGGTCGCTTTCCTCTTCCGCCCGGGTTACTACAAGCAGCGGGACAAAAAGCAGGATGCGGCAGGCGGAGGCGAAAGCGATCCCGAGGCCGCAGTCTCCGACATGGACACACCGGACGAGGCCGAGCTCATCATCGCCAAGCATCGCAACGGGCCGGTGGGAAGTGTCAAAGTCATGTTCGAAAAGCGCTACCGCGTCTTCAAAGACATAGACCCCTACAGATGAGCAGGTGAGCTCTGATGAAGGTATTGCTGATTGGCGGCGGCGGACGAGAACATACCCTCGCCGACGCGATCAGTAGAAGCCTCTTGCTGACACACCTCTACTGCGCGCCGGGCAACGGTGGCATCGCTCAAGTCGCCACGTGTGTTGAGATTGACCCCGAAGACATCCCCGCCATCCTCAGGTTTGTGGACGAGACTGCCATTGATCTTACCGTTGTCGGGCCTGAAAGGCCTCTCATCATGGGGCTGGCAGACCGCCTGCGTGCAGAGGGGAAGCTGGTTTACGGGCCCAGTGCTGCGGCGGCGCGCCTCGAGGGCTCAAAGGCATTCACCGACGAGCTTCTGGCCAAGTACGACCTGACCGCCAAGGCGTTCGAGGTCTTCGACAACCCGGAAGACGCCGGGAGTTACGTTCGCGAGCGCGGCGCACCGATTGTCGTCAAAGCAGACGGTGACGCGTTCGGGAAGGGCGTCAAGGTTTGCACCGACGTCGAGGAAGCGCTGGACTTCGTTGATGCGGTGATGGTGCGGAAGGAGTTCGGCGCAGCCGGCGAGCGCGTGGTCATCGAGGACTGCCTCGTCGGCGAGGAATGTACCATCAAGGTGTTCACGGACGGCGATGTCGTCGTGCCGATGGTGCCGTCTCAGGACCACAAGCGCATCGGGGAGAATGACACCGGTCTCAACACCGGCGGCATGGGCTGCTACTCTCCGGTTCCGAGCGTGGACGAGGCGACCGAGCGCGACATCGTTGACAATATCATCATCCCCACTGTGCGCGCCATGCGAGAAGAGGGCACGCCGTACACCGGCACGCTGTATGGCGGCTGCATTCTCACCGACGAGGGCCCGGAACTCATCGAGTACAACTGCCGCTTTGGCGACCCGGAGACACAGGTAGTCATCCCGCGTCTGGACAGCGACCTGCTGCAAGTGCTTGTGGCAACCGCGGAGGAGAAGCTGGATGGCGTGGAGCTGGATTGGTCTGGCCGCGCCGCTGCGTGTGTCGTCGTGGCCTCCGGAGGGTATCCGGGCAGCTACGAGAAGGGAAAGAGGATAAGCGGGCTGGATGAAGCGGACGCGATGGATGATGTGAAGGTGTTCCACGCGGGCACGGCGATTGAGAATGGGGAGTACTACACGGCGGGCGGGCGAGTGCTGGGCGTCACAGCCCTGGGCGACGACTACGATGAGGCCTTCGACCGGGCCTACGCGGCGATAGACAAAATCCAGTTTGACGGGATGTACTTCCGCCGGGACATCGGGTGGCGTGCGCGCACGAGCACCGGCTGATCTGCCGTAACAGCCACGAGCGAGGGCGCAGACGGAGGTGCCAGGTTGGCGAGAGTAGCCATAGTGATGGGCAGTGACTCAGACCTCGCGGTGATGGCCAAGGCCATTGGTGTGCTGAAGGAATTCGGCATCAGCCCGGAAGTCAGTGTTGCGTCGGCCCACCGCACGCCGGACAAGGTGGCACAGTTCGCTCGCAATGCGGCAGACAACGGCATCCAGGTCATCATCGCCGGGGCCGGAATGGCTGCGGCGTTGCCGGGCGTCATCGCCGCGCACACGACTCTGCCCGTCATCGGCGTGCCACTGTCGGGATCGGCGCTGCATGGCACCGACGCGCTCTACGCGATGGTGCAGATGCCCCCGGGCATCCCGGTCGCGACGGTGGGAATAGATGCAGCGACGAATGCGGGGCTGCTGGCAGTAGCAGTGCTTGCGCTGAACGATGCCGAGCTCGCCGAGAGGCTGTGCGACTACCGCGCGCAGATGGCGGCAAGGGTTGAGAAGTGCTCAGAGGAGTTGCAGGAGCGGCTCTAGATCCAAGCGCGCAACTAGGAAGGGTGGAGTGATAGCCGAATGTATGACCATCCGGTGTGTGGGCAAGCCGACGGCTGTCCGAATGTGACCTGCGACGTTCAGTGCGCCGCACGACGCACAGACTGGGGCGATGCTTGCGGCGTGTTCGGCGTTTTTGCGCCCGGCCAGGACGTGGCGCGCATCACCTATTTCGGCCTCTACGCGCTCCAGCACCGCGGCCAGGAAAGCGCCGGCATCGCGGTGTGGCACCCTCGCGAGGAGATGCAGCACCACAAGGGCATGGGCCTGTGTTTCCAGGTCTTCACTGAGCAGATCCTGCGCAGTCTCCAGGGCGATTGTGCCATCGGTCACGTGCGCTATTCCACCACGGGCTCCAGCCACATATACAATGCCCAGCCGATGTTCGGGGAAGGCAAGTTCGGCCCCTTTGCCGTTGCCCATAACGGAAACCTTGTTAACGCCCACCAGCTGCATGAGCAACTCGAGATGCAGGGACCCGAGATGGCCGGCATCAGCGACACGGCAGTGATGGTGGCGCTTCTGTCGCGCTCATCGGCGGACACGCTCGAAGAGGCCATCATCGAGATGATGGGGATCATCAAGGGGGCCTACTCGCTGGTGCTCCTGGCACCCGAAAAGATCATCGCGGTGCGTGACGCCCACGGTGTTCGTCCGCTGTGCATCGGCCGGCTCAACGGCGACCACTGGGTGATCGCCTCCGAGACGTGCGCACTGCACACCATCGGCGCCGACTTCATCCGTGAAGTCGAGCCAGGCGAGATGATCGTCATAGACAAAGATGGTCTCTCCGCTACCGAGGTCCTCAAGCCGACGCGCAAGGCGTGCTGCATCTTTGAGTTTATCTACTTCGCGCGGCCGGACAGCCACATCTACGGGCGCTCGGTCTATATGTCGCGGCAGCGTATGGGGCATCTGCTGGCCCAGCAGGCTCCTGTAGAAGCCGACCTGGTTATCCCTGTGCCTGAGAGTGGCATCCCCCATGCCATGGGCTACGCGGAGGTAGCCAAGATCCCGTATGGCGAGGGGTTCATCAAGAACCGCTACATCCACCGGACGTTCATTGCGCCAGACCAGCGGCTGCGCGAGCTGGGTGTGAAGATGAAGCTGGCCCCGCTGAAGGAGGCGGTCAGAGGCAAGCGTCTCATCGTGGTTGATGACTCGATCGTGCGCGGGACGACTACGGGCCCGGAGATAGCTCTGCTGCGGGAGGCCGGCGCGCGTGAGATTCACCTCCGCATCAACTGCCCGCCGATCAAATGGGGCTGCTTCTATGGGGTTGATACTTCGGCGGGGCGCTCGGAACTGATCGCCGCCCGCATGTCCGTCGAAGAGATCAGGCAACACCTGGGCGCTGATAGTCTCGAGTACCTCAACATGAAGAACCTCATAGCAGCCGTGGGCCTTCCGAAAAGCAACTTCTGCACCGCGTGCTTTGACAACCAGTACCCGATCCCCGTGCCGAAAGAGTTGAAGGTGGCCAAGGCGGATGTGGCCCCGGCCAAGTCCGCGGAGGAAGAGAAACAGCCTGCGCCAAGCTAGCCGCGCGCTGAGGCGAGGCATGGCGATGAGGTGCCGAGTGCCGAAGGAAGAAGGGGCAATGGAGAAGCAAACCACCTATGCAGACGCCGGCGTGAATATCGCCGCCGCTGAGCAGGCACTCGAGCGCGCCCGGGACGCGATCGAGGCCACACACACTGAGGCCGTCGTGTCCGGCCAGGCCGATTTCGGCGGTATGTTTGCGCTGACGGCGGACCACAAGGACCCCGTGCTGATATCGGGGGCCGACGGAGTTGGGACGAAGTTGAAGATCGCCTTTGCACTCGACAAGCACGATACCATCGGGCAGGACCTGG
>JAUWOG010000278.1 GCA_030612305.1 Armatimonadota bacterium
GTTGTGAAGCGATTGAGGGAAGACTCGGGCTGGAAGCTGAGCTTCGCCAACGACGCGAAGCGGAGGACGCTACGCGTCCTCATGGGCCGAGCCACCCATTCATGAATGATGCGACCCCGAACCTTCCGCCCTGCGCCCGCGTCCAACCACCCGGCAGCCCCCCCCTCCGATAGATGAAGGGGAGGCTTGATGAAGGACATCCGAGCCGGTGTGGAGAAGTGGAACACATGCTCTTGTTCGATACGACGCAGACAGCACAGGGGCGCGGCGTGAGCGACGGGCCGTCCATCGCCGGGGTGGGGGACCGTCCGGACCCGGTGGCGCACTACGGGCGCGTGTATGCCCGCCAGAAGACACGCTATCAGGTCTGTCTGGTTGCCGGCGACATTGTCTCGACCGTCTGCGCCCTGCTGCTCGCCGCTTATCTCTTCAGACAGCTATTCAGCGCCGATGCTCGCATCGCACTGCTCCCGCATTCCGTCATCTTCGTGGTCTGTTGGGTGGCGGCGGCCTTTGGCGGGCACCTCTACACCCTCTCCGTCCGTCACCCGCTGATGCGCATCTTCGATGCCTACGCCAGCCTCTTCTTCGGCACGCTCTTGGCCATTGCGGTCGCGTTTCTCGTCAATCCGGCGTGGCTCAGCTCTCGTATCTTCTACGTGCTCGCATACCTCCTCGCCCCGGTGCTATTCGGCCTCTCCCGCATCATCGCCGCCGGCCTCGTCGCTGATGTGCTCATCAAGAGCCGCGTCGCCGTGCTCGGCACTGACAGCGCGGCACGGGAGGTCGTCCGCCACCTCTTCTCAAATGGCGGGCTGGATACTTACGATCTGGTCGGCGTTGTCAGCACCGACGAAGACCTCGGCGGCTGGGAGGAGATCGAGGGCCTGCCGGTCATCGCCGGGCTGCAGGACTGTCCGCAGGCGCTCCTACGCCACCAGGTCAATACCATTGTCATCTCCCACTCGGGACCCTTCAGCGAAGAGGTTACCCGCCGCCTCGCCCAGTGCGACGCCATCGGCATCCATGTGCTGCGCTTCGAGGCCGCCTATGAACTGCTCACCAGTCGCGCCGCCGTCTTCAATGTCGGGCCCGACTGGCTCACCAGCATCGAGACTGTGCGCTACAACAAGTACGCGACCCGGCTCAAGCGCGTCCTGGATGTGGCAATAACCGTGCTGCTCATGCCCCTCGCCGCCCTCATCATCGGCCTCTGTGCCATATTCATAAAAGCCTTCTCGCCCGGCCCTGTGTTCTACCGTCATACGCGTGTCGGAAGAGACGGCCGCCACTTCACCTTCACGAAGCTCCGCACCATGATCCCGGACGCCGAGGCCGACACCGGCCCCGTCTGGGCGGCGGAGAATGACCCGCGTATCACCGGCATCGGCCGGATACTGCGGATGATGCGGCTCGATGAACTGCCTCAGCTATTGCACGTACTGAGCGGGCAGATGTCGCTGATCGGGCCACGGCCTGAACGCCCTGCCATTGCCGAGCGGCTCAAGCAGGAGATCCCGCTCTATGAGACGCGGCTGATTGTCCGGCCCGGTATCACCGGCTGGGCCCAGGTCAATCACAAGTACGACTCCAACACCGAAGACGTGATCGAGAAGCTCCGCTATGACCTCTACTACATCCGGAACCTCTCACTCGGCCTCGACCTGCAGATACTCCTGCGCACCATCGGCGTCGTTCTTGGCAAGAAAGGCGCTCGCTAGTCCTTGCTTGCGCAAATCCATATCATGTATCGAGTGGCAATGGGCCGGTCTCAGTGCGCACGATACGCACGTGCGCCCTTTGGCCAGCCGCTCCATACGGCAAAGGCGACGGCATAGATGAACGGCGCGATCTTCGATTGCGCGAGGGACTTTGCCCTTGGCAAAGTCCACGGCATTGACAGGCAAGGATGCCTGTCCTCCAACGGCATATAACATACGGCAAGGGCAACGGCCCTGTCATCATCTCATAGGGACTTCCGCGAGTAGGTACTAGCGCGCGTCGGTCGCTGAAAGGAAAGCCCTGACGGGTTCTTCTGCGTGGCACGCGCCCATTTGGCGCTCCGAAGGACATAGGGCAAAGCGGACGGCAACGGCGTCGGGCTGGAAGCCCGACCTACGCGGGGCGATGGCGGTGGAGCCCGGGCTGCACAACAATGTGTGCGTGAGAAGAAAACACCAATATGAAGGGGAGAGATGACAATGGCCGAGGATCGCTTTCAGCTTTCGCCGTATCCGCTCGAGGACAAGATCGCTGACCTCTTTTCGCACCTCGCCACCGGTGCCGATTTCGAGCCGACCGGCCTGGACCGCGAGTTCTACCTCGACCTCGCGGAGCGTATCGTCCGCCACTCCCTTGACTGGCAGGATGAGGAGGGTGCCATCATCTCGCCGGTTGTGGGACGCGAGACGTCCACGACCACCGCGCGCTTCGTGGGAGCCGTCGGGGTCTGCATCTGGGGCGGGCGCTGTGACGACCTGATAGAGCCCTGCGCGCTGAGCATGGACTACTGCTGCGAGCTTATGGCCGGGGAAAGGCCGCCCGGGGGGCCGTTTGGCGGACCGGAATTCTACACCAAGGAGCTGATGTTTGCGTATTTCGCCCTCGCAGGCAAGGTGGATGAGGAGCGGCGCCGGCGCTGGGGAAAGCAGCTCGGCAGCTTCGACCCCTGGGCTCGCTATCCGAGCTGGCGCAAGTGGAACGACGGCAACTTCCCCATCTACGCAGTCTGCGGCGAGCAGCTCAAGACATACGCCGGCCTGGCCGACTCACGTGACGCCATTGACGCCGTGCTCGATAATCAGTTCAAGCTCATCAACCCCTGGGGCATGTACCGCGACCCCCATGACCCCTTCACCTACGATCTCACCGACCGCCAGCAGCTTGGCATGTTGCCTCATTTCGGCTATGAAGGCCGGCACAGCGGCTGGATAGACGAGGCGACGCGGCGCGGCGCTTTGACACAGCTCCTTTACACCTCCGTTACCGGGCAGATGCCCTACGGGGGCCGCAGCAATCAGTATCACATCATGGAGGCAATGGCCGCCGCTATTTGCGAGATGGAGGCGCGCCGCTACAAGGACACCCAACCCGAATACGCCGGGGCCTTCAAGCGTGCCGCACGTCTCGCCGCCGGCTCCCTGCGCTCCTGGATACTCGACCATGAGCGTCCCTTCATCACCAAGAACCGCTTCGAGCCCGAAGAACGCCACGGTGACGCCGGCTATGACGACAGCCCCTACGCCTGTTACGCCCTGCTCATCGCCAGCATCCTCGGCACCGCATATCAGCTTGCCGACGAAGAGATTCCCGAAGGGCCGACACCCACTGACCGGGGCGGTTACGTCTTCCAGCTCTGGCCCAGCTTCCATCGCACCTTCGCCACCTGCGGGCCGTATCATGTCGAGATTGACAACCGGGGGCAGGCCGGACATGACGCCACGGGGCTCGGCCGCTTCCACAAGCGAGGCATCCGGCCGAAGACGGCGCTGTCCATGTCCATCCCGGCGAATCCGAGCGTGCAGATGTCCATCGAAGGGTCTCCGGAATACGCTGCCATTGGGCCGGTGGTCAAATGGGGCCTGAAGAAGGTTCGCCTCGCCGGAATGGCCGATTCGAAGTACTGCCAGGGCATATTCGCCGCCGACCTGAGTGTCAGCGCCGAGAGCCCCGAGCGCGTCGCCTTCTCACTGCGCTACAGCGGCGACCTCAGCGGTGCGCAGGCCATCGTCGAAACCTATGAGCTCACTCCCGATAGTCTCACCATCACCCCCTCCGTCGAAGAGGGAGAGCTGTGCGAGTTCGTCGTGCCCTTGCTGGTCACAGGGGGGATGGTCGAGTCGCTCATCGAGCGCCTGGACAACGGCTTCCGCGTCACCTACGAGGGCGGTGTCTATGAGGTTACCGTAGAGGACAGCGCCGACCTGGACATCGTGCTGGGCCAAAAGGACCTGCCCAACATCAACGGCATCTACCGGCTCGGCAAGTTCGTCGGTGATGTTGCCGGCCGGCGGTTCAGACTTACGCTCTCAGAAACGCAGGGGTGATGCAACTCATGTACACACGCAGGCTGTCAGTCACACTGGTGGTTCTGGCGCTATTCTGTGTCATCTCGGCGCGGGCTGCCGAGGAGGAGCTTCCGCGCTGCCGCAAGTATAGCGTGGAGCACCCGGTCTATCCGTGGGATCATAGCGTCTGGAGCCTCGTGCGGACGCCCGAGAAGCCACAGGACTGGGTGGACCTCTCCAATGAGCAACTGCGCTCCCACATTGACGATGTGGAATACCGGTCAGGCGACAATTCCAAGATGGTCGGCGTCCTGAAGGTGCTCGCGCAGAAATACGGAGAGACCAAAGAGGATGAGTACGCCTACAAAGCGGCCGTCATCCTGCATCGCTACTCGGAAGTGCTGAAGCACTGGGGCTGGTATGACCGCATCAGCAAGCAGGTGCGGCCACATGACTACACGGAGGCGGCGTGGGGCTGGCTGATGCCGCCGCGCTATGCGGGGATGTGGACTACGTGGCAGCCGTATGACTTGCACTACTCCGCGCCGCTGGTCCTGGCCTACGACCAGATCTACAACAGTGGCCAGATGGAGAAGCTCGGACAGGAACTTGGTATCGAGGACCTGA
>JAUWOG010000633.1 GCA_030612305.1 Armatimonadota bacterium
CCCCAAAGACCCAGCAACATCAGCAGGAACACGACTGCGCCCGCCATCAATTCCGTGTAGCACGCAAGCACAAAGCACACCACCGCCAGTATCCAACCCCACAGCGCACCTCTTCTGACACCAGCGACCAGGCCGACACAGCCAGCCGCAAGCATCCCGGCGACCACGGGATACCACCGGCAGCTCTGGCTGAACAGCACCCCCATCGGTGAGATAGCCACCAGCAAGCCGACCGGCAGACTCAGGCGATATGCACCCCACGCAGCCGGAATCAGGAAAGCCGCAACAGCCAGCAGCACGCCGAATACGGCTCCCGCGATGCGCCATTCGAACTCCGTCTCAGCGCCTGCCACGTAGGACAGCTTTGCGCTAGCGTAGTGCAACGGGGGATGCCATGCGGGTACCTCATGCTTCTGGAGTTCCCACATCTGAGGGCTGCTGCCCATTTCGACAGACAATATCTCGTCGCCGATGAAGGCCCGGGAACCAAGGGCGTAGAAGCGCAGCGGGGCGCTGATCGCGAGCACCAGCAGCAGCCCATGCCAGCCGGTCAGTCTCAGCCGCCCACAGCTTGCCACTACTTTGCGCAAGTCCAACTGGGGATGCTCGGTGTTGTCTTCTGCGAGTGGGATCATGCGATAGCCATCTTGCCGATGCGATGCGCCGGGCGAGCCGGTAGTTACTGGGGCTTGGGCACCGGCGTGACAGTAGCGGTCGGAGTCGTCGCCGGGGTCATCGTGGGCTTGAGTTCCGGCCGCAGCGGCTGGTTGTATCGCTGGCTATCCCGGTACCTCTTGAGGTCCTGAAGCAGATTCTCCAGCCGGATGATCAACTGGTCGAGGGCATCTCCGGTGGCGATGGCCTCATACACCTCGACCTCCCCGAGTTCGACAAACTGGTCCGAAAACCAGTTCGACGTGACGACAACCTTCATGAAGCGGCACTCCACGGGCGGGAAGTCGAAGGTCTGCGGAATGCCCTTGTTGAGCAGCCGACCGCTCTTCCCCTCCACCCACGGGCCCTCCTGCGTGGTGTTGGATACTACTATCTTGAAGTCCTTCGCCCACCGGCCGATCTCCGCCGGATCGTCGGTCGTCGGATCGATCCGCACACGCGTTATCAACCTTGTCTTCTGGTTCTGAAACGCGATTATGAACCACTGCGGTGCCGTAGGCGTGGGCGGCACTGCCGATGACCAGCCATACGAGTCGCGCGGCCGCTCAGTCGCCGTCACATGAATCCCGTCAATGACATTTGACACCTGCCATTGCTTCACCGGCTGCTTGTTCTCATCCAACACGTGACTCGAAAAAGCCACAATATGCCCGCCGCCGGCGGCCAGAGCCACATTCGTAGCACCCACGGCGAATTCGTCAGCACCCAACGCCGGCGTTGTCACGGCAACCCCGCCGGCAATACACACTACGGCGACAAGCACAGCCCATCGCTCAACCATCTTGGTCTCCTCAGTTGTGTCTTATGCGGTTTATCGTCTCTGGTCCGTCACTCATCGGCCGGGCCGACTTCCTCCGGGCTCTCCAGCATGAACGGTTCGCTATAGACGGAATTGCCCTCATGGAGGACTTCGACCGTCGCGTTGCCGGTGATGATAATCGGGATAACGTCGGTGTTCCCCGGGTTCAGTATCCTGGGCCCCATGTCCAGCCGCGTATGGACATCATCACTCAGGATGACATGGATCTCCTGTCCATCCTTCGTGCCCTGGGCTGTGACCCGCACCAGGAGCTTACGTTCGGCCGAGCTCGCCGGCTGATACACCTCGTCCTTTGTCACTTCGACAAGCGGATCGACCGATCGTTCTTCATCATCTGCACCCTCATCCGCTCCCGGAACGGTCGCTTCCTCGGGCTCGTCCGGCGGTACTGCCTCCTCGGGACCCTTGCTCACGACGAGGTCCACTGAGGTGCCCTCGTCCACTCTCGCCTCCGGCTCGATCGCCTGACTGATAACGTGGTTGGCCGCCACTTCCTCGCTGTGCTTCCAATCGAGGCCGCCCGCATTCAGCCCCGCCTCAGTCAGCAGCGCCTTCGCAGTGTCCAGGTCCTTGCCCACGACACTCACCACCACTACTTCCTTCTTCCCCCTGTTGACCACCATATTGACGCTAGTCTGCGTCTTGACCGTGGCCCCGACTTCCGGGTTCTGCGAGATTACTGTCCCGACCGGCTCACCGTCTTCCTCCGCATAGTCCACGCGGCCGACGACAAGGCCGGCGCGGGCCAACTCCTCCCGGGCATCGGCTTCCGTCATTCCCTGCACCATCGGCACCTGCACGTTCTTCGGTGCGTGTCCGGGGTAGAACGCGGCCTT
>JAUWOG010000303.1 GCA_030612305.1 Armatimonadota bacterium
GAGGCCGCGGCCGGTGAGCGCTGCCTGCTCGGCACTGCCAAGGAGACCAACTACAAGACCATCTGCGCCTCAGCACTCGCTGACAAGCACCTGGTAATCAATGAGGCTCCGCTGGACATCAATATCCAGAAACAGGTGAACATCCTCGTCACCGATATGGGCATGGATACCAGTGATGTGATCATGTACCAGGTCACCGGCGCAGTGGGATACGGTGTCGAGTACGCCTATTCGATCCTTGAGCGCACACGGCTGGCCGCTCTCGGCGGCGACAAGATGCTGCAGATGCCGATGCTCTCCATAGTCGGCTCGGAGGCGTGGCGCGTCAAGGAAGCCTGGCAGTCAGAGGAGGATGCACCCGAATGGGGGCCTCTGGAGCAGCGCGGCATCATCTGGGAGGCAGCAACCGCCAGCTTGTTCATCCACGCGGGCACCGACATCCTCGTCATGTGGCACCCGCAGGCCGTCGCCCGCATCCGAGACCTGCTCGCAGGGCTGGCCGCCGGCGCCCAGGACGCATCATAGTACGCTGTGCATCATCTTGCTGAAACCTGATTCGGGGAGGACTACGCATGTTCGTCATCGGCGAGCGTATCAACGGGATGTTCAACGATGTGAAGAAGGCTATCCAGGAGCAGAACCCAGCGCCAATCCAGGAACTCGCGCGCCGGCAGATCGCAGCCGGAGCCAACGCCCTCGACATCAACGTCGGGCCCGCGTCCAAAGACAAGTTCGGCGCTATGCAGTGGCTTGTGCAGGTGACGCAGGAAGTGGCCGATGTGCCGCTGTGCATAGACACGCCCAATGCAGAAGTGATGCGTGTCGGCCTTGAGACATGTGAGGGCAGCGCCATCATCAACTCAACCACCGGGGAGGATGAGCGCATGGAGGCGTTCCTGCCTCTGGCCAGCGAATTCAACTGCCCCATCATCGGCCTCACTATAGACGCCGACGGCGTCCCCCGCGATGCCGACGGTCGCATGGAGATCGCCCTCCGCCTCGTCAGTGCCTGCATGGAGCACGGCATCAGCCCCAGCGATCTGTACGTGGACGCCGTCATACTGCCCGTCAACGCTCTCCAGGAGGTGCCCGAGGATGTGCTGCTGGCGATCCGCATGTGCAAGAGCCTCTCGGACCCGCCTCCGCAAACGGTCCTCGGTCTCAGCAACGTCTCCCAGGGGACGGAGTATCGCGAACTCCTCAACCGCACCTACCTGGTGATGGCGCTCGCCAACGGCCTGGATGCGGCCATTGTTGACCCCCTTGATGATGAACTCATGGAAGCCGCAATCGCGACCGAAATCCTCATGAACCGCAGCGTCTATTGTGACGACTTCGTCAAGGCGTACCGCAGGTAGATATCGAATAGGTAATTCCCCTTGGAGACAAAGCCGAATGCTATCAGTTGAGGTATTCCACACCGAAGGGCACTTCTGGCGCCGCTTGGTCGAGCATCTTCAAGCCCAGGGCGGCCAGGTGACCGCATCTCAGGTGCCTCACCAACTCCCCCTCATGGTGGACGAGCCACGAGACTTTCTGCCGGCAGGGACGGGCGCTGCTGCTATCTCCATAGCAGTCAACATTCACCACGACCTCCTCCTGGAACTCCCCTATCTGATGGCCGAACAAGGCGGGCGCGCGCTCATCGCGCCGAGGGAAGACCCCGCCTGGATCAGGCCTGGCCTCATCATGCAGGTCGAGAAGGCGGCCGAGAAACTCGGCATCGAGAGCGCGTTCCCCGAGCCATTCTGCTCGCTGCAGCCGACCACCCCCGTGATAAGCGAGTTCTGTGACCAATACCGGGTCGGCCAACCACACTTTGAGCTGACAATCAGCGACAACGTTGTCACTGAGGTCCGCGTCATCCGGGAGGCGCCGTGCGGATTGACGCAGTGGGCTGTCGAGCAATTCGTCGGAGTGGAGGTCGGCGAGGCACTTCTCGAGAAGGCGAAGGTCCTTCATCATGGCCGGCCCTGCCTCGCGACCATGACGATGCTGCCCGGCATGGACGACACTCTCATGCACAAATCCCTCTTCATGTTCCTCGACGCCGTGCAGGCCGCGATGGACGCGGCTGCAGGTGAGCGCTAAGCAGGGAAAGGCAAAGCCGCTCATGAAAATCGCCGTAGCGGGTAAGGGAGGCGTCGGGAAGACAACGATATCAGCCGGACTGTGTCTGCTGATGGCCCAACAGGAACGCAACCCGCGAGCCGTTGATGCCGACCCCAACAACTGCCTCGGCTACGCACTGGGTTTTCCGCCCGAGCTGTTGGACGACCTCACACCTCTCTCTGAGATGCGGGCGCTACTGGCCGAACGCGCCGGCAGCAAGCCCGGCCAGGGCGGGATGTTCATCCTCGCGCCACCGATAGCCGACCTCATCACCAGGTACGAAATCAGCTACGAGGGCATTAGTCTGCTGGTGATGGGCGCAGTGGATGAAGGCGGCTCCGGCTGCATGTGCCCCGAGAACGCCACGCTCCGCACGATACTCCGCGAGTTGGCAGCAGAAGATCGCGACCTCGTTGTGGATATGGTCGCGGGTCTGGAGCACCTCGGACGAGGCACCGCGGAGGCCGTGGACGGTCTGTTGGCAGTCGCGCAGCCGACGGGCGCGGCTATGCGCACCGTCAGGCGAATAATCCGCCTGGCAGCGGACATTGGCATCCAGCGAATCTGGATACTGGGCAACAATGCTACAGATGAGCGCGAGGCCGACCTGATCCGCCGTAGCTTCTCGGACCTCCCCGTCATAGGCGTACTGCCGCACTACGATGGTCTGGTCAGTGAAGATGGCTTCGAGGACCCGGCACGACTCCTCGCAGACCTTGGCGACGTGCTGCATGCGCTTGACGAATATCACAACCAAGAGGGCTGATCAACAGTGGCGACCACAATCGTTGTTACCGGAAGAGGCGGCACGGGCAAATCCAGCTTCGTCGCTCTGGCCGGCAGGCATCTGGACACACCCCAACTGCTCATTGACGCCGATCCCGACCAGAGTCTCGCGGCGCTGCTCGGCGCGGACCTGACGGCTACCGATACGAAGACCATCTCAGATGTCCTCTACGATATTCAGGCCGCCGCGAAGAAAGCGCCCGCTGATCTCCGCACCATGCCACTCGCCGAGAAGCTCAAGTACCTCCTCCACATGAATTGCCTCTACGAATCCGCGACTTTCGACATGCTCGTTCTCGGCGTCAAATGGACCACGGGTTGCTACTGCCATCCAAACGACATTCTCAGGGCGATCCTCCCCGAGCTCGCCGCCAACTATGCAATCACCATCATAGACTCGCCGGCCGGCCTCGAACATCTCAACAGAAGGATCGTCCGTAAGGTGGACGACATTTTCGCGGTCATGGACCCATCGGCCAAGTCGCTGCGCAACGTGGAGAGGATACGGGAGATATCGGCGCAAGTCGGAATTGATTTCCAGAACCTCTACCTTGTGGCCAACTACCGCTTCAGCGAGGAACAGACGGACTCCCTGGCGAACATACCGGGGACGACGTACCTGGGCCGCATGCCCCATGACCCGGACGTCGAGGCGTATGACCGCGCCGGCCAGTCGCTGCTCGAACTGCCTGCGGACTCCGTTGCCTCCGCAGCAGTCCGGGACATACTCAGCAAGGCAGGCTACTCCGTGCATTGAGGCCAGGGATTCACGTGACGCAGAAGGACGAAGGCGCATGGCAGCAAGCATATTCGTAGCCGGCATCGGGCAACATAGCGGCAAGACCGTCGTGTCGCTGGGCTTGATGGCGGGACTCACCCGCCGTGGCTACCGCGTTCACTACATGAAGCCGGTCGGTCCGCAACTCGTCCAGATGGGGCCCGACGTCGTGGACAAGGACGTAGCACTAATCAATACAGTGTACGACCTACCCACGCCCCCGAAGGCAGCCAGTCCCATCTCCATTCCCAGCGGCTACACGCGCCAGTTTATCTTGGACGGCGAGGACAGCCGGCCATTGCTCCAGGAAATCCGCGACAGCTACGACATCGTAGCCCAGGGGGCCGATATCGTCGTCGTCGAGGGCACGGGCCATGCGGGTGTCGGCTCCGTCATCGGGCTCAGCAATGCCCGCGTCGCGCGCGAGGGGGGCAGCCAGGTCCTGCTCATCACCGGAGCCGGCATCGGACAACCGATAGACCAGTTCTCCGTCAACCGAGCGCTCCTCGAGGCCGAGGGCGTCAAGATCCTCGGCGTCATCACTAACAAAGTCTGGGAAGATAAGATGGACGAAGTCGCCCGCCCACTCCGGATATGGTTGGAGCGCGAGGGAGTCCCGCTGCTGGGTGCGATGCCCTCCCGGCCCGTGCTGGCGGAGATGACGCTGCGACAGATTGTGGCTGGTATCAAGGCCGAGGTAATCAGCGGTCACCAGCATCTCGATGAGACGATCCACGAGTGCATCATCGGTGCCGCCCCTGCTCGCCGCTTGATAGACCTGATCCGGCCC
>JAUWOG010000647.1 GCA_030612305.1 Armatimonadota bacterium
TTTGGGGCGAATTCTACGGCACCGGTGAGCTCGGCGTGGATGCGACTATCGGCCGCAATGCCGGCGGCCCGAGCTTCGTCGCGATCCCGCCGGGCACGCAGTTCTGGGCCCAGTCCAGCGGCCGCCAGGGACAGACCACACTCGGCGGGGGGCCCGTGGAGCTCTCCCGCAATGCCGTCGTTTCCCTGCGGATTCCGACCGCCTGCACGAACATCAGCCGCCGCGCGCCGACCCCCGATGACGAGCTCTTCCCCGAGCCGTGTCCCGATGATCGCATGGCGCGACTCTGCGCCGTGCTCCACCCGGACCGCGACGACATCAATGCGATGCAGCTCGCCGTCTGGGCGGTCGCCAACAACCCTTCGCTGCGCACGATCCGCCGCCACGAAGAGGGCCTCGTCGCCGAGGAAGTCACCGATGCGGAACTCCGCCGCCAGGAGTTGGAGAAGCTCCTCGACACCGCCGCGACCCTCCTCGAGAGAGCCGACTTGCGCCCCTCAAAATTCCGCATGTTCAGATGAGCTGGCTCCTCGGCATGGGCCGATGTCCGCCGTGCGTGTTCCTCAATACCGCGACCTGCGGCAGCATGGCGACTGCTTAAGGTTGGCGCGCCCCCCTCGGAGAGGTCTGCTTCCGCGCGACTCATTTGCGTGACTCCCAGCCTCCGCTGTCGGCCCTCTTCGGCTATGTTTCCGATGCGGCTGCCGCCATACGGCATACTCTGGAGCCTGCCGTACTCATCATCCAAAGGGCTGACTTCCGCCCAACTGAATTCCCCGAATTCGCGCCAGCCGCTTCATCACTGTTGCTGTATGTCCGCCATGCTTCTGCCTGCATAGTGCGCGGGCTACCCGCCACACATTCGACGCACCTGTCGCATTGCTGCCATATTAGACCGCCTCTATGCAAATGCCAGCCGGGCTGGACACGCAATCTCCTCATAGCCCCGACCCCTTGAGCCCCGCTCTCTCAGTGCCTCATGGCCTGTTGTACAAGTTCGATCGAGGCGGTCAGGGGTTTTGCTGGTTTTTTCGGGCAAGACCCCCTACGGGTCTTCAGCCCCACAGGCTCAGCGCCTCATCGCGCTCGGCACCATGTCCTTTTCCTGGTACAGGCGGGCACTGACCCCTGCAGGCAAGGGGTTTTTCCTCGATTGGGGCGGGAGGAATGTGGGCGCAGGCCCGCTCTCTCAGGGCTTCGGTGAGGGTGGGAGAGTGCCGTGCTTCCCGGCCCGAAAAACCGCGAGAACGCCGCTACGGGCTTGCTGGACGCCTGCAGTCAGGCGACCTCTTCGCCTACCACAGTGCAGGCAAGACTGGCCGGATTCCGGGGTCAGCCGCGGACCTTGGTGGCCTGGGCGAGGTCCATGCGGTTGAGCTGGCGGATGCCGGGAATCTGAGACAGCAGAATCACGACAATCACGCCGCCGATGGTGATGAAATACGAGCGCGGAAAGATGACGGCTTGGAGTTGCACGAGCTCGTTTTCCCAGGATGCGATGAAGGCGAGATTCATGAAGTAGCCCAGGGGAATACCGCCGGCGAGGCCGAGGAATCCGAGCATGAGGTTCTCGACGGTGATGAGGATGCTGAGGGATCTGCGGCTCATTCCCATGGCGCGCATGGAGGCGAGCTCGCGGGTCCTCTCGACGATGTTGATGCTGACTGTGTTGTAGATGATGGCGAGGGCGAGGCCGCTGCCGAGCGCGACCATGATGGCGGTGAAGCCGAGGCTCATGGCGATCATTTCGAGGAGCTGGTCGCGCATGTTGCGGGCGTCCTCGACGGCGGCGACGTTGGGCATTTTGTAGAGCTTCTTCTTTATCGCGTTCAGATGGGAGGGTGAACCTCTGACCATCAGCGCAGTGACGGCGTCGGAGGGCAATTCGAGTTCGCTTCCGAAGATGCGCCGGACAGTGGCGGCGGGCATGAAGACATAGGTGTGGACGGGCTGGCGGATGACCTCGCCGATTCTGACGGGGACCTCGATGTTGATGTCCTCATCGTTGTGTGCGAAGGCGAGGCGGACAACATCGCCGAGTTCGACTCCGAGCTTGCGGCGGCTGCGCCGGCTCATCAGGAGGGTGCGGCCGTGAACCTGGAGCGGCCGGCCCTCCGGACTGACGAGGGTCTGGAGATGCGAGCCCGGCTCAAGGCCGATGAGGACAGTGTTGAGGACCCTGTCGCCTCGGTGTATCTCGACCGGCAGCTCGATGGCGGCTTCGGTCGTGGTCACGCCGGGCCACTGGGCGACATGGAAGCCGACCGAGGCGGTCTCGGGCGGCATGAAGGCGGCCTG
>JAUWOG010000057.1 GCA_030612305.1 Armatimonadota bacterium
CCAGGTCATGTTGACGACGCGGCCGCGGTTGGCCGCAGTGACATGACCGGGGCGGAGTTCGAAGACGGGCTTGCCGGAGGGAGGCGGCGCTTTGTCAGGCTTGATGCTGAGGCCGACGAGGCCGATATAGCATTTCTCACCCGCCGGACTCTCGATGACCTCGACGCGCAGGACGTGTTTGCCGGCGTCCAGTTGATGTCGCCCGATGGGCGCCCGCTTGTTGATCGCACTCGGGGCGTTGTGCTCGATGTCGTCTCCGACGCGCTTTCCGTCAATGTAGAGCCTCACATTTCCTCGGTCCACATAATCCACGAAATCCACGAAGAAGTCGCCTGCCGTGTCCTCGGCGAGTTCAAACGGCATGTCCATCCACGAGCCGATTTCCGTTGCCCGCAGCAGCTTGATGCCGATGCTGTCGAGTGAGGCCAGCTTGTCCGACCCGGCGGGCTGACTCGTGCACTCGGCAGCCAGCGCCCGTATGCCAATCCATCCCTCGGGTACGGAGAGGCCGCCTATGCCTGCGATGCGCATGGCGTTGAGCTTCGAGTCCCAGGCGCCACCCAGCGGCCCCCACTCCGTCACGACTTCGATATTCTCGCTGTCCGTGCGGAAGGTCAGGTCGTCGGGGATGAGCGCGTACTTCCCGACGCGCTGGGTCAGGTAGCGGCGCCAGTTGCAGTAGGCGGCAGCCGGCACTTCACCGACAGCCGCTGCGGTCCCGCCGGTGACATCGCTATGCAGGAGCGCCGCGTTCATGGCCACCGGCGGCTCGACCATTCCGTCGGCGCTGGGGAGTACCTGGTTGTGGTAGCCCTTGAGGAGGGTGTAGCCATTGATGCGCAGGTCGAGAATGCCGAAGGTGTGATACGGATTGCGCGACGCCCCGTTGTAACCGTCGAGGAGAATGAAGTCGCCGGCGGCATCAATCCTATTGCGGTAGCTGCCGAAGAGGAAGGAATGCTCCAGGGGAATGCCGCTGCCACGGCGGCCCCAGAGCGGCTCAGGGACCGGGAGGATGCTCCACTTGCCCGCCATGTCCACCGGCAGTTCGGGTTGGAGATTCTCGTCGGGCCAGAAGGACTGTCCGAGGCGGAATACATCGGTGTCCACGCCGGTGCGCTGCCGGTAATGCAGCCAGCGGCCGTCGCCGGTGACATAGGCGGCCTTGTTGAGGAAGCCCATGGAGGCGGAGTTGAGCGCCGAGTCATTGCTGGCGCCGGAGGGGAGGATTTCCTGGCCGCTAAGCAGGATATCAAGGACACCGTTCTCCAGTGGGATGCGGTCGCCGGTGAGCACGAGGTAGGTGAAGATCGGCGCAATGCCGGTGCTGTACCAGAAGAGGTTGTCGCTCTCACCGTACACCCAGGCATGTTCGTGGAGGCAGGCAAAATGCAACGCTCCCGCCCTCACGCACTGATCCCAGATGGGATCGGGGTAATACTTCTGGAAGTAGCGCCCGAGGCAGTAGAGCGAAATGGCCGTCCATTGTCCGTGCCGGGATCCTACACAGGACGGAACGCCATTGAGCCGGTAGGCGCCGGCATTGTACCCGCTGCCTCGCTTGGGGTGTTCAAGCTGCAGGGAGAAGGCGTTGGCAACGCGCAAGCGTTCCTCATCAGTGAATACGGGGCTTTCCTCGATGAGGTCCCAGAAGAGGATCATCATGTGGGCGTTGTAGTGGTATGGCCCGGACAGTGGCGCATCCTTATTCTCGAACCGCTCCCCATCAATCGCCGATAGTTCCTTGTGTGCCTGGGCATCCGGGAAGGCGAGGCGGATGACCTCGCGGGCGTGGTGCTCGTTGCCGGTCATGTAGTACATCGCCATCTGTTTGCTAATGCTGTTCCAGCCGAAGTATCCCACTGAGCGGTAGCCCTTTGACGCCTCCCAGGTTTTCATTTCCTTCACATCGGTGGGAGGGGTGATGTCGTCGCCGAGCTCTATCTCCATGAGGCGGCCGCCGGAGAGTTCGCCCTTGGCAGCCTTGGCGGCGCGCAGCTTCCGGACAAGCACCCCGGCGGCTGCTTCGACGCCGGCGGTATCGCTGCCCCCGGCGAAGATGACATTGCGGCCGTCGCCGAAGGGATCGTGGAGTGTGCGGACTACGGAGCCGTTCGGCCCCGGATATCTCAAATCAAGCAGCGTGTAGTAGAGATCGTAGAGCGCACTGATAGTTTTGTTGGTCGAGCGGTTGCCGAGGACGATGAGGTTGCCCTGGATGGGGACGGCGGCCTCAGGGGAGTCATCGCTGACAATCGGCACAGTGATGCCGCTGAGTTCGAGAATGCCCTTCTGGATGGCCTTGGCCGGCTGGTCATAGATGCCGGATGCGGGTGCGACGATCACTGCAGTAATCTGGCCGCCCTTGACCAGGTCTGTCGTCAGGCAAAGGTCCTTGAGCTTGTCGTACTGGGGACTAATTAGCTCCGGAGGCGGAGGTGGGGGCGGCGGCGGCGGCTCAACACCAGATACGAGTTTCACATTATCCACCATCACTTTCGGTGTGGGCCCGGCATGGGAATAGAGGTATATGCGGATGCTGCTGGTGTCCGGCGGCGCGGCCCTGGTGACGGAGAATTCCTTGAACTTCCCCACCGGCGCGCTGCTGAAAGTCACCTGGCCGAACTCGTTGGAAGGCGAGAAGCGCATCTGGAGATGGGAGCCGGAGGCAGACCCCACCTCCATCGCTTGCACCATCACAGTGGCCCGATAGACCATGTCCGGTGCGGGCTTGACGGGGATGTCCTGAGAGACGCCGATTTCGGCGGCGGGATCGCCGTCATGGATGAGCAGAGTCTTGCCATCATCCACGCCCCCCGCGACTACTTTCAGTTGCAGGTCTTTGCCCTTCCCGGCATAGAGGCTCCAGCCGTTCGGAACGCCGGCATCATTCGCGCCCTCTTCGAAGGAAGGGTTCTGCATCGGTATCTCGACGATTTCCGCATCGGCCGCTGTCGAGCAAGTCAGCAGTATCACACTCATTAGTGCCACTACCGGCACAACGAATCCAGTTCTCCGGGTCATTGTTCTGCTACCCCGCTTTCTATTGCAAGGGATTGGAGCGTACGGTTCCGGCTCCTCGCGATGAGCACGTGTCACACCTACTACTTCATAATTCGCGCCGAAGGTCGTTTGTCCTTCCTGAACTAATGCTGCGAGCCCGACTGGGGAGAATTCGCATGGGTTAGAGAGGAGAAGAGTCACGGGTGGCGAAATGGAGACAGGAACTTCGTGCCTGGCACGGAGGTGCAGTTGTCGGAGGCGACTTGGGAGATGCGACTTGATGAACAGCAACGATGGGGTGGCAAAGAAGGTCCTGATAGTTGACGATGACCCGGACGTGGTCATCGGAGCCCGTGCGCTACTCGAGCTTGACGGGTATCTCGTCAGACAGCCTGCCAACGGACACGCAGCGTTGGACAAAATGATGACGGAAACGCCGGACCTCGTCATCCTTGATGTGATGATGCCGCGAATGGACGGCTGGGTAACGCTGGACCGGATGCGGTCCGATGAGAGGCTCGGGGACATCCCGGTGCTGATGCTGACGATCCTCGACGAGCCGCACAACTTCGGTGAGGGGCTGCGCCTGGGATGCATCTGGTACTTTCGCAAGCCGATTATTGACTATGACGGCTTCAGGCTTCTGGTGCGCAGTATCATCGAGGGTGCGGCATCGCCTCCGCTGCCACCACCGGAGGAGTGAGTGCTGAGGCGCCGATTGATACCTCGCCCGGGCGCGGAGCGAATCCGGGTGCTGATCTGGTATGCCGGTATGTGACCACAAGCCTCGTGTAATCCCCCGGAAATCAGCGACCAGTGAATGTCGTTGCGTGCAAGAGAGCGAGAGATGCGCACTGCAATTCGGGTCATGTCACGGTGAGGAGATGAGTATGTTGAAGCCGAGGATTATGGTAGCCGTCGCGAGTATGTTGCTGATATGTGCGGCCGCACAGGGCGCTGAGAGCGGACCTGTGCCGCGTGGACGTCCCATCATGAGCGAAATCGTGCTGGTGAGGAATGGTGAGGCGACCGCAGCCATCGCCGTGCCTGACGAGGGAGTGGAACGCCAACAGGCAGCCCGCATTCAGGAGGCAATCAGGGCTGCGACCGGTGCCGAGCTTCCCATCATCAGCGACAGGGCGGCGGCGGCTCGCATCGGCGAGCGGAACCTCGTCGTCATCGGGAATCTGATGAGCAACGAGGTGGCGGAGCGACTGTATCGCAACTACTACGTGGCCTCAGACGCAGTGCAGCCGGGAGCAGGCAACTATGAACTGCGCACGGTCCACGATCCGGAGGCGCTCGGCATCGGCGTCGTGTTTTGCGGCGGCAGCGATGCGGCCGGCATCGAGGCGAGTGTCGAGCGGCTGCTGGCGCACATCAAGCCCGGTTCGGACCTGGCTCTGCCTCATCTTGTCGAGATGCAGGTGGACAAGCTGCCCGCTCCGCTTACGGACGAGCAACTGGCGGCCAAGCTCGCCGAGGCCAAGCCGCCCTATGTTGCCTGTGAGTTGATCGTGAGTCAGGGATTGAACTACTACCGCAGCGGCAACGCCGAGTATCTCAAAGCCTGCAAGGCGGCGGTGCCGACACTGCTGCCGGCGCTGAAGGATGAGACGTACCTGTCGAACCTGAATACGATCGCGTACCTGGGGCCGATCTGGGACCAGATCGAGGAGGCGCGGATTTTCAGCGATGATGATGGCGCGGCGGTGCGTGGGTTCCTGCTGGGCTGCATGGAAATCAGCCCGCGACTGTGCAAGCTGGAGGCCCCCAGAGACCGGCCGATGCACTGGCACTTTGCGGAGATGGCCGGGAATCTGGCGAGTCTGTATCTGCACCGTTTCTCGCCGGGCTTGCCACGTGCCGAAGAGACCGTCCGACGTGTCAGGCACTTCTATGAGATGCAGTCGCATTTCTGGAAGCCAGCGAATGAGGCGAACGGCTATCAGACCAGCGGTGCGGCGGAAATCGTCATCTGGTGCCTGACCAACGGTGACTTCCGCTACATGGAGCGTGGCAATTTCGCTAAGCAGTGCGACTATCTGATGACCGCCATCATCTCCAACGTCCCATACAATACCTGCTTCGGCGATTCCGGCGGCAACCTGGGACCCAAGGTGGCAAACCTGCTCCGCGTAGGTGCGTGGTACTACCGGGATGGGCGCTATCAGTGGTTCAATGACTTCGCGCGCTGGGGCGGCCTGGACTGGAACCTCTACCACAGCTACAGCACCAATGTGCCGCCGGTCGAGCCGACGGACATCTACGGCATCACAGTGGTACCGGCGGAGGAATGGTGCTACCGGGCCGGTGCGGACAAGCCCGGCGCGCCGCCACGTGAGCGCGCTTATGACAAAGTGGTCTTCCGGTCACGGCTGGACCGGGAAGCAGATTACCTGCTGCGCGACGGGCTGGCAGGCTTCAACCACGGCCATGCGGATGCCAACCAGATCATCAACTACACCGACAAGGGCCTCTGGGCTATGAACACCGGCGGCTATATGGTCAAGCAGTTGCAGGAGCACAATATGGTGGTTGTGTTCCACAACGGGGAAGGGGGGATCTATAGTGTCCCGACGCTGGCGGACCTGGAACTGTGCGCGGACCTGCGCAGTGTCGGCGCAGTGCGCAGCACGCTGCATGAGTACAACGGAGTTGACTGGGCGCGCAATATCCTGTGGGCAAAGGGCCGCTACTTCCTGGTCATAGATGAGGTTACGGCGGTGGAGCCGGGGGAGTACGTGCTGCAGGGCTGGTGGAAGCTGTACGCCAGGCCCGCTGCTCTCAAGGAGCGGATCGTCACCAGCGGCGGCGACAAGGCGAAGGTCCATCTGACCGGCCTCGATTCATCGGCAATAGCTCAGAGGGTGTCACTGCATAAGCACGACCAGCTTCAGGGAAGCTACACGGCCTCGCTGGAACCGGGAGATGGGCGCGTGTTCATGAACCTGCTGCAAACTACGCGGGCCCCGCATGACGAAGCCTTCGCAGCGCGCCGGTTCGCCGAGACGGCAGCCGTCGTGCGAGGTCCTGATGGGGCCGTGGAGCTGTTGGGCAGTCGCCCGCTGGATGGGGGAGATGCCCTGGCGATAGCGGGTCAGCTCTATACAATCGGGCCGGACGGCTTCAGTCTCGTCTCAGGGAATTACTTGCGCTGTGGAGCGCAGCTTCTCAGTGGCGACCGGGACATGACCATTGACTGTGACCTGAAGCGCGGGAGAGCTACTGTGGAGCTCGATGCGCCGAGCCGAGTGACACTCGCGGCCGGACAGCAGGCGCCTGTGCGCATAGATGGCCGCAGGTGCAAGGATGTGCAATGGGCTGACGCTCTCTTCACCGTGACCCTACCGGCCGGCCGGCACCGGCTGCAATTCCCGCCACTGGATGAGCAGCGCCTGGCGATGGTCAGCCGGTGCCTGCAGGAGGCGTGGTCAGCAGGCGAGGTGCCCGTACCGAAAGCGCCTCAGCTCGATACGAATGCCCCGCAGATGAGCCAGGTCTGGGCCTGGGAGGCGCCAAATGAGCAGGCGGCCAAGGCGCGGCTGCTGCACCTGGCGGATGTCAACGGCGATGGGCGGAAGGAACTGCTGGTGGGCGGGGAGGACAACTACCTCCGCTGCTTCGATGATGATGGCAAGGTGCTGTGGGAGTTTGACGCCGGGACACACGTCCGCGCAGTCTGCGCCGGTGACGTGATCGGCGATGGTGCGACTGAACTGGTTGTGGGCACCGGTTACGGCAAGCCCGGCGGCGACATCGTCATTCTGAATGGCACCGGTAAGGAAGTCGGCCGCATCGAGTCGCCGACTTCGCCGGGGAACCCGAATGAGTCATGGGGGACAAGGCCGGGCGCTATCGAGGTCGTGGGTCTCATAGACGTTGATGGCGACGGGGCCAACGAGATCATCGCCGGATCGGCCAATTTCCACATGTACTGTCTGCGGCCCGATGGGGAGCAGGTCTGGGAGCGGCTCAACTATGCGCACACTCCCAACAATCTACAGTTCCGCGACGTTGACGGCGACGGGACGCCGGAGATCGTCTGCTCGACCAACTACTGGGAGACGAATGTCTATGACCTCAGCGGCGAGCGGTTCTTCCGGGTGAAGAGCCCCGGCCCCGGCCTCGCAGTCGCCGACATTGACGGCGACGGGACAAATGAATTCGTCTGCGGCTCGTGCAAGGGGCCGATCTCGGTCACCAGCTATGACCCGGAACTTCAGTTCACCGACATGACCCATACGCTGCCGGGCATCTGGGCGCCCAAGACGGAGTGGTCGCTGGACACCGGAGCGGGGGTGGACGTGTTGCGTCTCGCGGACCTGACGGGCGACGGGACGACCAAGATCGTCGCCTGTTCGCGCAACAGCCTCCTCTATGTTCTCAATCCGGACGGCACGGTTCACTGGACGCGGGGGCTGGGCGATTGTATTCGCGCCATGGAAGTGGCCGACCTCGATGGCGACGGGATGCCTGAAGTGCTGGCCGGGACTGACGCCGGGCAGGTATTCGTCCTGTCCGCCGAAGGCACTATCATCGCTCAGGCGCGGGCTCCGGGGCTCGTCGAATTCGTCGCGGCCAAGGACCTGGATGGCGACGGTACGCTCGAGGTCATAGCCGTGACGGACGGCCCGACGTTGAGCGCCTACCGCTGGAAGGCTCATTGAACCCCGGCGATGCGGATGATGGGAACAGGGCCCTCAGAAAAAGGCCGCAGGCAAAGATGGCCTGCGGCCTTCGCGATTCTTCCTGTTGATATCTGTGGCGGCTCAGAACAGGCCGACGATGTTGCCGTCCTCGTCAATGTCCACGTCCACGGCTGCGGGTCTGGTCGGGAGGCCGGGCATGGTGCGCATCTCGCCGCAAAGCGGATAGAGGAAGCCGGCCCCCAGCGACGGCTTGATGTCTCGGACCGGTACGGTGAAGCCGGTTGGCCGCCCCTTGAGGTCGGGATCGTGGCTCAGCGACAGGTGCGTCTTCGCCATACAGATCGGCAGGTTGTCATAACCCAGCTTGGTGAACTGCCGGATCTTGCTCTCCGCCAGGGGGGCGTACTCGACGCCCTCGGCACCGTAGATTTCCGTGGCGATAGTCTCGATCTTCTCCTTGATGGATGCCTCCAGCGGATAGAGGAAGTGGAAGTCATTGTCCTGCTCGCAGACTGCCTTGACGGCCTCGGCGAGTTCGACTCCGCCCGCCCCGCCCTCGGCATGGACGCGGGTCTCGACGGCTGCCTTGGCTCCTGCGGCGAGAGCTTCCTCCCTGACTGCGGCGATCTCTGCGGCCGTGTCTGTGGGGAATATGTTGACGGCCACGACGACGGGCAGGCCCATCTTGCCCATGTTCTCGATGTGCTTGGCCAGGTTCTGGCAGCCCTCGCGCACCGCCGAGACGTTCTCAGTCTCGATCTCTTTCTTCGGGGGCTTGCGACCGGGCTTGAACTCGAATGCCCCGCCGTGGAGTTTCATCGCTCTGATGGTAGCGACGATGACGACCGCAGATGGCTTCATGTTGCCGACGCGGCACTTGATGTTAAGGAACTTCTCGGCTCCACAGTCGGCTCCGAAGCCGGCCTCGGTGACTACATAGTCGGCGAGCTTGATGGCGATCTTGTCGGCGAGAATGGAGTTGGTGCCGATGGCGATATTGGCGAACGGGCCGGCGTGGACAAGGACCGGGCCGCCGTCGAGGCCCTGGGCAAGGTTGGGCCTGATGGCGTCCTTCATCAGCACTGTCATTGCTCCGGCGGCGTCAAGGGCCTCCGCAGTGACCGGGTTCCGATCGTTATCAGTCGCGACCTGAATGCGGCCAAAGCGCTGCCGCATGTCCTGCAGACCGCTGGTCAGCGCCAGGATAGCCATCACCTCGGAGGCCACCGTGATGTCGAACTGCGCTTCCCGAGGCCAGCCGCCGGTCTTGCCGCCGAGGCCGGTGATGACGCTGCGCAGCGCAACGTCATTCATGTCCACGGCACGGTTCCAGCTAATGGACATCGGGTCTATGTTGAGCGGGTTCTTGTGCCAGAGGCTGGCGTCAATCATTGCGGCGAGGAGGTTATTGGCCGCTCCGACGGCATGGATATCGCCGGTGAAATGCAGATTGATACCCTCCATCGGCACGACCTGCACATAGCCGCCGCCACACGCGCCGCCCTTGATCCCGAAGGTCGGGCCCATGGACGGCTCGCGCACCGTGCATAGGGCCTTCTCGCCCACGTGGCGCAGGGCCTGTCCGAGGCCGAGGGTGATGACGGTCTTACCCTCCCCCAGAGGTGTCGGGGTCACCGCGGTGACCAGGCCAAGCTTCGCGTCGGGTTCGTCGTTGAGCCGGTCAATCACC
>JAUWOG010000653.1 GCA_030612305.1 Armatimonadota bacterium
CCCCGGCCGGAGGGCAGAGGCGACCGTGTCGTTTTGGATACTGCTACTGTGCGCGTCCGGTTGGGCGGCGGCGCAGAATGCCGTCGGTGCCGGCCCGGAGCCGATATTCATCAACTACACGGCGGAACTGGACTACAACAAGGGCCAGTTCGTAGATGCCGATGTGATAGATTTTTCGTATCTGCATGACCGGCGATGCGGCGAGCGGGGATTCCTGTTCGCCGGCACCGACGGTCATTTCTATTTCGAGGATGGCACGCGCGGACGGTTCTGGGGTGTGAATGTCGCGAAGGGGTCAGTGTTCCAGCCGAAGGGCCAGATTGACAGAGCGGTGGCGACGATATCACGTGCGGGCTTCAACCTCGTGCGTATTCACCACATTGACGGTATCACGGGATTGCTGCCGCCGGAGCGGGCAGCTACGGTGGAGCGGATAGATGCGGAGAAGCTGGACCGGGTGGATTACTGGATCTACCGGCTGCGGGAGGCAGGCATCTACGTCTATCTGGACTTGCTGGATTTCCGGACGTTTACGGAGTCCGAAGGAGTGGTGAATGCGGCGGCGCTGGGACGAGCGGCGAAACCGTACGCGGTCTTTGACAACAAGCTGATCGAGTTGCAGCAGCAGTATGCGCGGCGACTGCTGATCGAGCATGTCAATCCCTACACGGGGCTGAGCTATGCTCAGGACCCGGCGGTAGTCATGGTCGAGATATGTGACGAAAATGGGCTGTACTTCGCACGGAAGCGCTGGGGGGACCTGGTGGAGCCGTACCAGAGCCAACTGCGGCGGAAGTTCAATGAGTGGCTGAGAGAGCGCTATGGCGATACGGGAACGCTGAGGGAAGCGTGGACGGATGCAGACGGGAATACGGGGCTATTCGCGAACGAGGGAATTGAGGAGGGAATGGTGTGGCTGTTTCCGGAGGCGCGGTTGCCGGGACAGTTTCCGGGCGGGCGTTCGGGTGAGAGCGAGCGGCTGCAGCGAGGACGGGCCGCAGATAGACGGCTCTTCATAGACGATGTGCACGGGGAATACCTGCGACGGATGAGCGGGTATCTGCGGCGGCGGGGATTGAGGGTGCCTATCACGGCGGTTCTGGACTTCAACCACGTGGCCGATATGCGGACAGTGGCGCAGCAGTTGGATTTCATGGGCACGAACTTTTACTACGACCACCCGAGCTGGCAGGCAGGCAATGAGTGGCACCTGCCGGCTTTCCATGAGGACCGGAATCCACTGGGGGACGACCGGACGGAGAGCTTTGTGCCGAGGGCGCTGGTGAGTCGCGTATGGGGGAAGGCGAGCGTGGTGCGGGAATGGAACGTGTGCTGGCCGAACAAGCACCGGGCGGCGGGAATGGTGGAGGCGGCCGCATACAGCGCGCTGCAGGACCTCGATGCGGTGATACTGTTCACTTATGATTTGCTGGACGGCAAGGACCGGCTGGAGTTTTTCGACGTGCGGAATGACCCGGTGCGCTGGGGCCTGATGGGGATGTGCGCGAAGATGTTTCTGGACAGGGAGGTGCGTCCGGCGCGCTACCAGATGGCGATGGGCTTTTCGAAGGTGGACAGCTTCTATCCGACATGGCAGCGGATGCCGACAGAGGTCTATAAGCTGGGCTGGGTGTCGGGCTTCCATGCGCTGTTTTTCGATGAGGAGGCGCCGGAAGGTGGGCCGGACCTGCTGCTAGCTTCGGGGCGGTCGTCGGGCGGCGTGTATGCGCGGGAGAATGCGGTAGGGTGCGGGAACGGGGCGGCGGAGGACCTCCTGGACCACACACGGGACCGAGGAATCGAGCAGAAAGCAGGTTACCAGGTGGCGACCGTGCCCGGGGATTACCGGTACTACACGTTCGGGGGCACGATGTTCTCGGCGGGACAGACCAGGCGCGTGCAGACGGATCCGGCGTTCCTGGTTGCAGATGTGAAGGCGCAGGGCCTGAGACCGATAGGGGTTGATGCAGTGAGTGAGGGCTGCGTCGGCTTCCGGGATGTGAAGAGGAATGTATATGCGTTCCGGCGATTGACCGCGGAGCAGAAGCTGCGTGTGGCTCTGGATGCGCTGGGGCAGGTCTATGGGGCGGCGGTGTCGCACGAGTTCGTGGATAAGAAGGCATACAGGTCCGACACGGGGCAGATCAGCCGGGACATAGGCGCCGGCGTAATGACGGTTGATACGCCGCATCTGCAGGCAGTGGCCGGGCATCTGAGCAACAGGGAGAAGGCGAGGACCTCGCGGCTGGAGGTGGAGCC
>JAUWOG010000139.1 GCA_030612305.1 Armatimonadota bacterium
CGGCGGCGGCCTGAAGGAAGGAGCCGACGGAGCAGCCGATGTCGAGGAAGGTGCCGGGTTGATGGAGGGCTTCGATGAGGCGGAGACGGAAGGTGTTGCTTTCGAGCTTGCGGGCGGCATGGTGCTCATAGGCGGTATGGAAGCCGTCTTCGTAGATCTGCTCGGCGGCTTGCTGCTCGACCGGGGCGGCGGCGGAGTTGATGTGGAGGTTACATTCGGGGCAGACATTGACGGTCACGCCGCGCTCGGGCACGTCGAAGGAAGTGAAGTCAGTGCTGCCGCAAGAGGGACAGACGCCGTGTGCTACGACCGGTGCCGCATCATCGCCAGGATTGTTGTCAGCGGGGCTGGTCGGGCCGGAAGTGTTGTCCATGCGGAGCGGATGTCCTCTGGTGGTGCTGAGACGTCACTGCGGCGGCCGGTACTGGGCGGCGAGTTCCTGGACGCGATGAATGCGCTCGATGATCGGGAGGTCCTGAGGGCACTTCTCCTCACACTGGCCGCACTCGACGCACCTGTCGGGATTGTACGCGTCATCGAGCGTCATTGTGGCGATCTTCTCTTTGACGGACGGGAGTTGAAAGATGTCATGCTGCTGGTAGAACTGCATGAGCCAGGGGATGCGCAGCCCCTCAGGGCAGCCCCGGCAATACCTGCAGGCGGTGCACATCGCCTGGCCGCCGGTCATATCAGTGATGGCCTGGGCAAAGGCGAGGCCCTCGTCGGCGCTCATGGGACCGAGCTTGCTGACGATCTCGACATCTTCCTCGATGTGTGCGATCTCGTTGAGGCCGGAGAGGCAGGAGGTGATGCCGGGATTTGAGAGCAGGAAGCGGAAAGCCATTTCCTGCAGTGTGGCGTCGGGTGTGTCCGGAAGGATACCGGCAAATGCAGGCGAGCGGCCGGTGAGGATGCCGCCATAGAGGCTGCCCATCGTGGCGACCCCGATACCGCGCTGGTGCGCCCAGGCGATGGCCTTCTCGAACGGGCCATAGGTGCCCTGTTCGTCAAGCTGTCTGCTGAAGAAGTTGTAATAGACGATGATGAAGTCCATGTCCGGGTTCTGCTGGAGCCAGCCGATGATCTTGTCATTGGGGGCATGGCTGGTGAAGCCGAGGTGCTTCACGAGGCCCTGCTCCTTGGCATCGCGCATGGCCTGGAGCGGGCCGGCATTGGCGGCCTCGTACATCTCGTCGCTACCCAGCGACCAGAGCAGGTAGAAGTCGAGGTAGTCGGTGCCGATGCGGGTGAGTGAGTTCTCGATGGCCTGCCAGGCGCCGTCGTAGGTGCTCACGGGGAGGCCTTTGTCGCGGTTCTCGTCGCCGACGTTGGCCTGCATTTTGGAGGAGATGATGAGCTTCTCGCGGTCCCAGCCCTTGATGGCCTCGCCGACCCAGGCGTCGGCGTTCTCCTCGGGGCTTTCCCAGTTGTATCCGGAGGCCGACTCGATGAAGTTGACACCGAGTTCGAGGCAGCGACGGATTGTCCGGACGGCGTTCTCGCGACCCTTGAAACGCATCGTTCCAAGGCCGAGCGCGGACAGCTTCTGGCCGGTGCGTGGTATCTCGCGGTAGAGCATAAGTACAGTCACCTCGTGAGGATCAGGACGCGCATCTCGTTGTGGGGTCACGCGCATCCTGGCGGCAGTAGAGAAGCCCCCGCGAGTAGTTGCTCGCAGGGGCTCAAGGTCCTGCTGAGGTCAGTGCAGAGCGCGCCGGCATGAGACACCGCGCCGGGGCAGTGGTGTTTTGTGATGCTGCCGGCGGGCTACATCCGCTCGAGGGCGGCTCTGGCCTCTGAGATCCTGGTCTGGTCATCGGACAGCTCGATGAACTTCTCGAAATGGGTCCTGGCCTGGGTGGCTTTGCCCTGTTCGGCGAGGATCCATGCCAGCCCCCAATGCGCGCCTGCGTTGTCCGGATCAGCGGCGAGGATGCTGCCGTATTCGGCGGCGGCCTCGTCATATCTGCCCTCATGCTTGAGGGCAAGGGCGCTGGCAGCCGACGCTGCTCCGCCTGCAGATGGCGGTGCGGCAGCGGGACCGGCTGGTGGTCCCATGTCACCAGGGCCTCCGGGTCCGCCGGCAGGTGGTCCCATGTCGCCAGGGCCTCCCGGGCCTCCGGGCGGTGGTGCTCCGCCGGCGTCGGCAGTGTCCGGGCCGGCTTCGCCTGCAGCTTCATCATCGCTGCCGCCGCCGAAGAGACAGCCGGCAAGCATGCTGAAGATGAGTACCATTATGCTCAGTGCCAGAAACAGTTTCCAGGCCTTCATACCGTTTGCGCCTCCCTTTGGTATCACAGCAGATGGCTATGACCAATATACGGCTCGTTTATTCTACACCGAAACGGTCTGCGATGCCAAGAGCGTGCGGACAAGTGGGCAGTGTGGCTAAGCGCGCAAGAGCAACGGTGACGGCAACGACATTGATAAACGGCCTGTCTCTGAATGGCACCGTGCGTCCCCGGGCCGGATGTGGGAGTCAGTTTTGGGTGCGCGGTCAGGTCGTCATGTCGCTGGCGGCGAGGACCGTCCGCTGGGTAGCGAGGTCATGCTCGGGCGAGTAGGACGGCTGCTGCTCGCCCCGGATGCAGGCCGCAAGTTCGGCGATGTCGCGGACGTAGCGAGGGATGTGCTCGACCTCGACGGTCTGCCATCCGGCCTCGAAGCCGCCGCAGGGGGACTTGAGGCAGAGCCTGACTGCGGGCGGCTCGAGCGGCTGGATGATGATCGTACCGTTGGTGCCGCAGACCTCCCAGCAGCGGCGTTTGGAGGCCTCTACCTCCATTGCCGAGGTGTGAATCACGGCGACCGCCCGGTCATATTCGAAGAGAGCGGTGCAGTTGTCGGCCAGGTCGTCATCATGCTCGCCGTCATGGCGCAGGAAAGGCGTGACAGTATGCGGCTCGCCGAGTGTGGCGACGAGCATGTCAATGAGATGACACGCAAGCTCGAATATCATCCCGCCCTTGTGGATCGCCAGTTGCGCGCGCGTGTCGGATGCGATGTCGGAGTTGATCTCACCGTGGACGTAGGAGATGTCGCCGAGCCAGCCTTCGCGAACCGCCTGGAGGCTGAGCTCGAAGGCGGTGTTGTAGCGGAACATGTAGCCAGCCTGCACGATGAGATCTCTGGAGGCGGCGAGGTCGAGGAGTGAGGCGAAGTCGGCGAGGGAAGTGCCGGGCGGCTTGTCGAGATGGATATGCTTGCCAGCCTCCAGGCACTCACGGGCGAGGGCTAGATTGTCCCTGACGCGCCCCTCGACGGCGACCATGGCAATGGTCCCGTCGGCGAGGATCCGGGCCTTGTCGAGCCAGGGGAGGAAGGGGAAGATGTTGCCTTGGTGGCCGGCGGCAAGGAGCTGCGGGTCGGGCTCGCAGACACCGACGAGGTCAAAGTCGGGCGAGACGGCGAGAACCTGGATCTTGCCGCCGGCGTGAGCGTGAGCTGTACCGAGAACTGCGGCGCGGATGCGGGTCGCCATTTCGGGTGTCACTCCTTAGTTGTACGCGCAAGGATACGTGCCAGGCGGATGGAGATAGTATTCGACACGGGGGTGTGATGACCTGCGGCAGGGGAAGGCCGCCCACAGGCAGGTCGAAGTCGGACAAGACTGGAATACTGGCGTCGTGAAGCAAGTGCCGGAGGAATCATCAGGCTGCCACGCCTGAGCCCATACTGGAGGAATTGTGATGCTGGAGAAGGCCATTGCCAGTTTGCTTATTACGGCGTTGATGGTGTGTGTTGTCTCGGTCGCGGCGGCGAAGGAGCACTCGCGGTTTGTGACGGCGCAGATGCGGGCGAATGCGCTGGCGAATGTGGAGAAGTATGAGTGGGCGAAGGCCGAGCAGGAGAAGGAAATCGAGGTCTGCGAGCGATGGTTGGAGATGAGTGACGACGAGCTGTAGCAGATGGTCACGTCTCAGGACCTGCCACGGGGCATCCATACGAATGTGAAGGCGGGCTGTCCGAGTTGCGGCAAGGGGATTGCGCCGTATGGCAATTACCCGTGGCGAGTGGGCGGGGACTGGAAGCTGAAGTGCCCGAACTGTGGGGCGATCTTCCCGAAGAACGATTTCCGGGCTTTCTACGAAAGTGCGCTTGATGAGCATGGTTTCTTCCGTCGCGAGCTGGGGGATCAGTCGCTGCTGTTCAATACCGAGCACCCGGACCCGAAGGACCCGCTGCACAAGATTTATGTTGATGACGGCTATGGGATGATGGACGAGAAAGGGAACAAGCACCTCTTCATCGGGTACTACAACGATTTCATCCAATGGAAGAGGATAGTAAGCGCACTGCTCAGTCTGTCGCGGACCTATACGCTGACTTCGGACGCGAGATATGCGCACAAGTGCGGGGTGTTGCTGGACCGGATCGCTGATGTCTATCCGGCTATGGACTTCGCCCCGTTCCACACGCTGGGGTTTGCTCACTCGCACGGAGGACGCGGGACGGGTCGGGTTACTGGGCGTCCATTGCTTGCTCGATATAGCTGCCTAGATGCGCGCGATCAGATCCTGCGTCTTCTGTATGTCGTCGTCGGCGCGGTCGCCGAAGGTTTGCAGATTGCAGAGGGGAGCATGTGACATCGGGCTGCAATAGCCGGCACTCGAGTACAGAGCGCAGTGTGAAGCGATCCCGGATCGCAACACCGTTGTGGTCGTTCACTCACATATAGCTCCAGCTTTCCCCGCCCAACGCCTGCTTGACTGCGGCCCCGTCAATTTCATCCACCCGGATACCTTGCTTAGCCGCCATCGCCGCCGCGGTTCCCGCCGCCTGCCCCAGGAACATGCACGTCGGCATCACGCGAAGAGATGCCAGCGCGCTTCGGTCGCAACAGATGCAGCGTCCCGCGACAAGCAGTCCGCGCACGCTCTCGGGGACCAGGCAGCGGTATGGGATTTCGTACCATTCACCCGGCGGGGGGATATTCTTCTGCTTGTACTCCAGCGTGTAGGGGATTGACACTCCGGGCGGGGAATCATGGAAGTCTATAAAGAAGCAGGCCTGGGCGATGCCGTCATCGAACTTCGCGCCAGTGAGCACATCTGCCCGCGTCACCATGTAGTTGCCGACGATGCGCCGCGATTCGCGCGTGCCGAGTATCTCCCAGAAGCGCGAGACGAAGCACTGCTCATGCCCCGGCAGGCACTGGCGGAGAAACTCGATGACCTCCAGCGCCCGCAGCTGGCAATCAACCAGTGTGTCATTGACTGCCTGCGGATCGGAGCAGTCGACCTTCTCGATCTCCCATGAGTGGGTTACGAGCACCTGCTCCGGCGGGTGGTAGGGGAACACCTCCGGCGCGGGACGGAACACGCCCTTCGGCGCGTGCAGGCGACCGTCTGCGTGCGCAGCACGGATCATCTCGATGAGCTCGGCATCGTCCGGCTTCTGCTGCTCGTACTTATCCGTGTCAATGCCGCCGATGCTGAACATGAAGTTCACATGCATGATGCGGCCGTCCTCCGGATCGCCCATCAGGCATTGAGCACCCGCACCTGCTGCAACCATCGCGTCTGCGGTGCAATCGATGACGGTGTGCGCCCTCAGCAGGAAGATCCCGGCGCGATTCGCGATGAAGACCCCCTTCACCTGGCTGGCCTCGACTAATGGGCGCGCGGCGGTGGCACCGAACATGACCTCCACCCCGGCGTCCCGGAGCATCTTCAGGGCGACCATGGCCACCGTTGCGCCGCGAAGCGTCACCCGGCCCCGCGGATAGGTATGCCCCTTCGGGTTGAAGCGCCGCGATGCCTGCCCCAGCGCGTCGACACGCTGCTCCAGCTCGTCGAAGATCGTGCCGCCATGGGTGTCACACCAGGTGTTGACTGGAGTTGCTGTGCCCATGCCACCGACGTGGTACAGCTGCTCGACGAGGAGTGTCGATGCGCCTCCCCGCGCAGCGGCAATAGCGGCCCCAATACCGGCGGGTCCGGCGCCGCATACAACGACATCATATTCTCCGACGGTCGAGATATCGGTCAGTTGGTTCATGTCATCGCCTCCGCCGCAGAGGTTCCAGACCGGCAAAGCATGCACCTGCTGCGCAATGGACGAAGGGCTGGCAGCCTCGTGATCACATGGCCAATAGGCCCGCTTGCCTCGTCCTTCCTCTCGTAGTAAACGACTGCGTGAAACCATGCTATATTTCGCTATTTCCACAAGAGCTCTGGACAACCACCTATGTATTTCGTACAATCTGTGAAAGACGATACACAGAGGGATTGTGCCATGAAAAGCGCCCGTAACAGCAAGAGACTCCCGGTAACGCTCAGCGCGGCAGAAACTGAGGCCATTCTGGCCCAGCTGAACCCACAGAGCACCACCGGCCTGCGCAACCGGGCCATGCTCGCGGCAATGCTCGGAGCCGGCCTGCGAGTGTCAGAGGTGGTGGCACTTATGCCGGCGGATGTAGACTTCACCAGGGGCGAGCTGCGGGTCAACTTGGGCAAGAATGCCAGGGACCGTGTAGTGCCGGTTGACACCGAGACCTTGGGGTGGCTGAGGGCTTGGTCCGAGAAGC
>JAUWOG010000577.1 GCA_030612305.1 Armatimonadota bacterium
TTGTCCTGCAGGAGGAATGAGGGGGCTGTGGTCATTTGCCTTCGCCGTTTGTCTTTCAGCCGGGAGCCGCCTGCCGACGATTGAAACTCGCACCCTATGTCAGACACGCGTGCGGGTCCACTTGGCCACGCTTTTGAGGAGGTCGTCGGCCATTTGCGGCGTCTCGACTCCGACGCGCATCATCAGCCCGTGCGGGTCGAGTTCCTGCATCAGCAGTTCCACTTCGGCCGGTCCCGATACGCTCAGCCAGAGACCCCTGCCAGCCTCCTGCATGCGCTTGAGGTATGGCAGCCATTCGGAGGCCGTCGGATTCCCCGCGCCGGGCACCCACTGTATCGCCTGGATGCCGGGCATTTCGAGAAGCATCTCGAGGTGGATGAGCGCGTCCGGCCCATCGAGGTGGAAGACGGAGTGCTCGAGCCCATCGGTTTCGTCGCGGATGCCGGGCATGATGAACTTCTCCGACATCGCCGGCGAGACGAGGGCGAGGAAATCGCACTGGCTGGTGGCGGTCCTGGCCGGTCCCCAGGCAGGCACGAAGCCGCAAGCTCCGTCCTGATACGGGGCGAAGATGGTGAAGAGGCGATCGTAATAGACGGTGTTCGCCTCGTCCATCTTCTTCATCGCGGCGAGAACTTCGTCGGGGTGGTCAATGAGGTCCATGCAGAGCATCTGCGGCCTGCGCAGGGCGGCCAGGCCATCGGTGCCGCCATGACCGTCGGGCAGGGAGATGAAGAACTTGTCGTGGGCGAACTCCAGAGCCTCGACGCACATGCTCTCCATCTTCTGCCACCAAGGCGCGGAGAAGTCGAAGTCGAGTGAGGGCAGATCGTCCCAGTCGTGGATGATGGGCTTGACCCAGGTGGTGCCCTGGGAGAATACCAACTCCGCGCCCATGTAGGCGGCGAAGGCATCCGGGCCGAGGTTGGGCATGAGCATGGGATAAGCTTCGCCGGCCCAGTAGGTGCAACGGATGCGCTCCTCGGCTGTGGCGAGGACGTAGTCCATGTCGAGCCAACGCTCGCGGATGTCTTCGGGGCCGGGGATTTCGCGCGGCTGAGCCAGCGGTGCCGTCACCTGGACGCAGGCACGATCAATGATCTCCTGGTGCCACCAGGCGATCATGCGTTGCTGAACTTCGTCGAAATCGGGCTTGTATTTCATTCGGCACACCTGCCTGTCGTAGATTCCGAGGTAAGTGATTCCGCACCGGTGCTGCAATAACCTTCCTCAGGCGTGGCCTCCCATGCAGGATTCATGGCAACGCGCAACGCATACTAGGGTGTGAAGATGAAGACAGGATAGCGGAGGACGGTGATGGGTGTATGTCTCGCGGAATCGTAGTGACGCTCAATACCTATGTGATGCTGGTGGCTTGGGGAGTGTTGTGTATGAGTGCGTCCGCGCAGAGTAACATGACGGGCCTGTTGGAGCATCCGTGCGTGCTGGTGAATGCGGAGACGTTGCCGGCTCTGCGTGCCATGGCCGCTGACACGGAGCCGAACAAGTTCGGCTTCAACACCGCCGAGATATGGCAGGGCTTTCTGGCCCAGGCGGACCGATACCTCGACGCGCCGCCTTACAGTTACAAGGTCAACATGCCATTCAGTGACGGCCGGACACCGATCCCATGGGAGTACACTCTCAGTGACCAAATGCCCCCGGCCCACGATGATGCGCCGCACTACCCGCCGTGGACGGCGATGACCCAGGAGCAGCGGGCGGATGCGATAACCGTGCGGCTGAAGGCGCTGGCGGCGGCGTACCTGATCACCGGCGAGAAGAAGTACGCCGAGCGGGCGAAGAAGATCGCCATGCACCTGACGCACTGGGAGTATTGGACGGACCGGAGCTATACGGCCGGCAGGACCAAGGCCTGCCTGGACACCGGGCATCTCACAAAGTGCGTGGGGCTGTTCTATGACTGGTGCTACGACATGCTTAGTGAGGAGGAGCGGGCGGCGATTCGCGACTCAATCATTGAGAAGGGCATCAAGATGATCCTGGCCGATGTTGACCGGTATCCAGCGGAGACGAATGGGTACGCGGTTCTGACAGCGGGCCTGGCGTGTGCAGCGCTGGCGGTGCGGCCCGAGGAGCCGCAGGCGGGTGAATGGCTCTACGCCGCCATAGAGAACACCAGGAAATCCTTGAACATGTCCGGCAAGGACGGCGGGCTGCTCGAAGGCCCGATGTACGGCACTTATCTTCTGGACAGTTTCGCCCACGTGTTGGATGCAGTCACAGCCGCGCAGATCGAGACTGATCTCTTCGAGCACTCATTCCTTGCCACGATGCCCACCTACACCATCTCGCACATGACTCCCGACGGGCACGTCATGCCGTGTTTCGGCGATGGCAGCCCCACCACAGGATTCCCGGAGACGATGTCAATTCTGGCCAACCGAGGCTCGACCGAGGCGGCCTGGTACTTGCAGCAGACAGCACAAATCAAGCCGACAACCCTCCACCAATTCCTACGCTTCAATGCAGAGAGCATCACCCCGGTGCTCCCGACCTTCAATCCTTCGCGGGCCTTTGTAGATATCGGCTACGCGATCCTGCGGGATGGCTACGAGCCGCATACACCATACCTGGCTTTCAAGTCCGGTCCCTACGATAACTCGATCGGTCACAATCACTATGATCACAACGCCTTCGTAATCAGCTATCTGGGGGACTGGCTGAT
>JAUWOG010000031.1 GCA_030612305.1 Armatimonadota bacterium
TGTGCCCCCTACTATACCAAAAAAATCTGCATAACTACAGTGGAAGCTGAGAGTTGAGAAGCCCACGGCCTTCTCAATCTGCCCTGAGCTTTCGGTGAGGCCGAAAGCTCAGGCCGAGCCACCCATCTCTTGGGAGGCCAAGCCACCCATTCATGAATGATGCGTCAGACGCGAAGCGGAGGACGCTACGCGTCCTCATGGGCCGAGCCACCCATTGATAAATGATGCGGCCGAAAACGCACGGAGCAAGCTCAAGGCCCTTTACCCAGTGATTCAGGAGTAACAGAGCACTAGTCGTCAATGCGCGCGTCCATGACGACATCGTTGATGCCGGTGATGGCGCCGGCGGCCTCGCAGATGAGTTGCATCTCGCGCTTGAGATCTACGCCCCGGCCCATAATCCCGCGTAGCGCCGACACCCGGCCACCTATGTAGCAGATTTTGTTGATGACGGCCACAGTCAGCATGGTCGGGTCAATACTGTGTTTGGCGAGCTCTCTTTCCACGAGACGACGTGCTTGCTTGTCCTCGAGCGGCATAGTCGCACCTCCGTGTTATTGTGCTCAGCCGCGCCACTGATGCGGTCGGTGCTCCCGGCGTCTCTTTAGTACCAACATTGCCGATCCACGGACGGTTGCTGGAATCGTGTGGCGAGATGCCGGGCGTCGGCTGTACTAGATTCCTGTCAGCAGTCTCTGTGCCATGGCTCTGGGGAGACCGGCTTCGATGATTTGCTGCTGTGTAGCGTGGATGTCGTAGCCGATCCGCTCTATCGCTACAGTGCCGGCGTCAGTGTCAAGGACGGCGAAGCCGGCCTGGCTGTTCTGGTCGCGTGGCTGGCCGACACTGCCGGGGTTGATCATGTACGTGTGGCCGGGCTTGAGCACGACGGTGGCTCCGCCGGGGACGGTGTTCTGATGTGGCATTCCCGCATCGGCGATGCGCTCGAACCACTCGGCATAGTGGGTGTGCCCGAAAAAGCACGTCTGGTGGTTCATCATGGCGAAAGAGGGCAACGTTTCCGGCGGAGAACTGATATAGGCGTCCGGGTCAGCCAGTGACGCGTGGCAGAGATGCGCTCCGTCCACTTCCGTCGTCACGGGCAGGGATACGAGGTATTCCCTGTTGGCGGGTGTCAAGACCTGTCGTGTCCAGAGTATGCAGATTCTGGCCACCGGCGTGAACCAGCGTTCGTCTCCGGGGACGCAGGCGGCAAGATCGTGGTTGCCGACGACCGCCACGGCGTCGAGCGACCGCAGCAGTTCGCAACATTCGTTGGGTCGAGCGCCGTAGCCGACTACATCGCCGAGACAGAGGTAGCTGTCTATGGCCTGCCTGGCAAGAGCCTCGAGGACCCTCTCAAGAGCGATGAGGTTACTGTGTATGTCCGATATCACACCGTAGCGCACAGAACACCGGCTTTCCTTGACGGTCCCGCCGCCTCGCTCTCGCCTCCGTCAGTCTCAGCCCGACAGACGATGCCGGAACTGCACGTGAGTGGTGTTCGCCGCTCCGCAGCCCTTCACCTCCTATACCTTTACCCCGCCCGTGGGCTCGGCCAAACGCGGATTGTATTGTGCGGGCGGTTCTGCTACTATACTGCGGGGCAGATGGTCGAGGTGGCGGGCGGGCCGCGTGTTCTGCAATGGACTGCCAAGCCGTTGCATGTGGTATAAGCGCACGGATATTGCTGGACGGAGGACAGAAGGGGCTCAGGAAGTAGCGATGATGGCATTGTCCGCGCGGCCGGCGGCGGTCTCCTCCGTTGCGTCAACGCCGCCGGCATTGCGTGCTACGCTGTGACATTGCCCTTCAACATCTGGCGTAGTCCGTGCTATACTGTGACGAGTTTGAGCCCGAGGGGCTGTCACCGGGTTGCCCTACACCCACGGGCGGGAGGTTCGCGCTGATGCTGCGTCAATCCGATGAGTTCAATGCCAAGGCACGCCAGATCGGCATCAGCATCACGGTGGCAATGGGCGTCGCGTTCCTGTATCTGGTATTTCAGGCGACCCAGTTTGACGATCTGGTGGACCTGCGAGCTTTGGACATGGCCCAGGTAGCACGCAATGTCGCTCGCGGCGAGGGTTTCACGACCAAGTTTGTGCGTCCGCTTTCGCTGGCGGTCAACGAACACACCAAGTCCATTGAGCACCACCCTGAGCTGACAATGGCGCCGCTGCAGCCGTTCATCATCGCCCAGTTCTTCAAGGTGTTCGGCGCCCATGCCCGTGTTGTCGCGTGGGAATGTGGCATCTTCTTCCTGTTGACCGTAGGCCTGACGTACTGGTTCGCGCTGAAGGTGTCCAATGCTCGGGTGGCCGTGCTGGCAATGGCGCTGGTGGCTACCAACGTTACTCTCTTGCGGTATGCCATATCGGGTCTGGAGACGCTGCTGCTGACCTTTCTGGTCACACTGCTGCTGTTCCTGCTGTATCTGCACTGGTCGTCAAGACACCTGCGACTGTTGTGGAGCGGACTGGCAGGCCTTGTAGTAGGGCTCATCTACCTGACGGAATACGCCTGGGTCGTCATCTGGCTACCGGCACTGGCGGTCATCTTCTTCAACTCGCGCGAGAAGCGGCTGATGCCCAACGTTGTCGCTTTCGTCGCCCTGTCGGTGCTTGTCGCCATGCCGTGGTTCGTTCGCAACGCCAATATCACTGGTAACCCGTTCTTCTCCTTCCGCTGGAGCGAGTCCGTAATGGGGACGCTACTGTACTCCGGCAATACGCTGTACCGGACGTGGGACACTGCTCCGCCGGGGTTCGTGGGGTTCGTCATCGAGGAGCCGCGCCAGACATACCAGAAGGTGCGGTCTTCGTTGCTGGGTATGTGGCCCACTATTGCAGATACGCCGGGGCCGTTCCTTTGGGCGTTCTTCCTGGCCGCGATTCTGTTTCCCTTCGCGGACCTGTACCCGTCCGGGGGAACGGGATTTGAGCGTGTGCGCAAGTTCACGTATGCTGCGATGGTCTTGGTCCTTATTGTGTTTGCTTTTCTGGGTGCGTCGCCGCGTACACTGGTGCCGTTCGTGCCGATCATTACAATGATCGCGCTGGCACTGTTCTACCAGTTGCTGACGCGACGTATCGCGGGTGTCGGACCTGAACGAGCCCGGCGGCGCTGGAATTCCGTCGGCGTGAGCGCAATCGTGCTGGCCCATATCATGCCCCTGTTGCTGGTGATGGTGACGGCTTTCCCGAGGCCCGTGACGACTGGGAGGCCGTTCATGCGCGCGGCGAACGAATTGAACAGCCTGATGGAGGAAGGCCGGCCTGTGGTCACCGACATACCGTGGGTCATCGCCTGGTACGCAGACCGACCGGCCGTGTACTTGCCGTATAGACCTGTTGACATGCGCAGAATCGAAAACGAGGTCGGTCGGATTGAGAAGCTGGTGCTGACCCCGTCACTTGTGCGAGTGGCTGAGCAGGAAAGGGCCAAGAGCTGGGCCCGAGCCTGGAACAGAGCTCTGAGGGAAGACGTGCGCTATGACACGTGGGTAGTTGATACACGTCTGGCTAACGCCATGTGGGTCGTATTCCGCAGGACGCCCTAGTAGGATGTCTGCCTCCCCGGCTCAACACGGCAAGACAACGGCGGTCCGCGCAAGGTCGGATGCTGCACGGCGGATTGTGGAGTGCTACAGCGAGATATCCAAGCGAGGCGCAAGGCCTCGCCACAGCAGTCAGGGCGGAAGCTAGCATGGACGACGCTGAACCGACCGTACCGCAGCCGAACAAGGAGTGCTACCGGTGCGGCGCAGAGATGGCCGGGGACGCCGAGAGGTGTCCGGAGTGTGGCCGGCGGCAGTACCGGATCTGCTACTGCGGGAACCGGATTCCGGTGACCGCGGCAGAATGCTCGCACTGTGGGGCAGACTGGTCGGGGAGTACGCGTGTCACCCGCAAGAAGACGCGGTCGAGCAGCGTCAAGCCGAGAATGCTGCTGAAGAACGCGGGCATCGGGGCCGGCATCGCTCTGCTGGTGCTGGGGATAGCCAACATCCTGGTGCGGTACTTTGCGAGAGCCGGTTCCGCAGGGGGAGACGTGCCTCCGGAGCTGTTTGCTCAGATAGACCTGGCGATCGCGGGCGTTCAGGGGATTATGGGCACATGGTGGGAACGCGTGGCCCGGCATGGGGGGCAGTTGGTGGGTGTCGGAATAGGCTTGCTTATCGGCGGCATTGTCGGCGTGGGCTGGTATCTGGGAAAGATGGGAATCCTGAAACTCGGCAGAAAGGCACGCGGGTCGAGACGTCGGCGCAGTGCCAAGCGCAGGTAGTGATACAGGCGGCGACAGCAAAGAGATGACATCAACAACTGAGCCGCCGGCGGAGGCGAGGAACACAGCGGCGCGTCTTGCGCCGACTGCGGCAATGGGGCTCGCAGTTACCGCATTGCTGGTAGTGCTCTTCTGGCACAACCTCCGCTGGCTTGTGAGCGACTGGCGCTACGACCCTTACTACAGTCACGGTTTCCTGATACCGCTGATCAGTGGATATCTGATATACCGGAAGTGGGACCGTCTGAAGGCGCTGTCGCAGGAGGGCTTTCTCGGCGGCATCCCGATCATCATCTTGTCGCTGTGTCTGCACTTCGCGGCCACGCACCTGGATGTCAATTTCGTGTCCAGTTTTGCGTTTGTGCTCATGCTCACCGGCCTTGCATGGTGGTTGTGTGGCTGGGGCGTCCTCAAGGAACTCGCTTTCCCACTGGCATTCCTCTTTTTCATGATTCCACTGGGCCGGCTGCTGATAGACCAGGTTGCGCAGCCGATGCAGCTATTCGCGGCACAGGTGGCGGGAGCCGGCGCGCAACTGCTCGGCATGCCCACCCAGATAGATGGAACGACGCTGCGGATACCTGAGTACACGTTTGAGGTAGCTGTGGCTTGCAGCGGGCTGAAGTCGGCGATAGCGATGCTGGCCCTCGGAGCCTTGCTCGCCTATGTGGTCAGAGACGTGTGGTGGAAGAAGGCGATCATCTTCGCCGCGTCGCTGCCTGTTGCGATGCTGGCAAACGCGGCGCGGATCTGGGTGACAATGATGCTGGGGAGAGGCCTCAGCGAGAAGGCGGCTGAGGGCTTTTTTCACACATTCTCGGGCATGTTGGTTTTTCTGTTGGCATTCCTGGGTCTCTTCGGAGTGACGAGCCTACTCGGATGCAAACAACTACGGGACGATATTTAGCGGCGGCATTGCTGCTGGTGGTGGGGATCGTGGGCGCGCACACGATTCGGGGCGCACGTGCCGTGGACGCCGGCTACATGCCGACCTTCGCGGACTTGCCGCAGCGTATCGGTGATTACGTGTTTGAGGAGGGCGAGGTATCGGACACCGCCGTCGCCTTCCTCAACCCGGACGCGATGAAGGTCTTCGGCTACAGGAATAAGAACGCCAATCCGGAGTACGTGGACATCAGTGCTATCTACGGTAAGGACTGGCGGCCGATTCATTCGCCGCTGCATTGTCTGGCGGCGGCGGGCTGGTCAATCGGCTCACAGGAGGAAGTAGCGGTGCCGGCGGCGAACCTGCCTCACGAGGGCGAGCTGGTGGCCAAGCGGCTCAATGCCGTGAAACGTGGCCGCGAGTTGCAGGTGCTCTACGTGTTGGCTTTTCCCGGGGGCACTACTAGCAGTTGGCCGAAGTTTGCCTACCGCGTTGCGATGGGCCGAGCGGGTGCCGGCGGGATGATAATCATGCTGCGCGCAGTGGTGAGGAACGCGGACCGTCAAGCCGCACAGGACGAGTTGCTCCGCGTCCTGGCGGAGATCTACCCCCCCGCTGTCAGCTTCTGGTACGACAGCGATGAGCCTGACGAGTGAAGCAGAGGCACTGCTCGGCCGCCGGGGGGAGGACCGGCTGATAGCAGCAACGTGCACGATGCGACACCTTTGGCGAGGAATACATGCTACCTGAGTTGCGTTCCCTGAAGACGATATGGGTGGCCGTGGCAACCGGTCTATTGGCCGGAGTGTTCGTGATGCTTCTGCATCGGCCCTGCATACTGCCCGGCAGCGAGTGGCTCTGGCGCCAGGAGCTTCTCTCTTACGACTCGCGCCTCGTCGGTGGCCGCGCAAGTGAGGACATCGTCATCGTTGCCATTGACGAGGAATCCATCGGGGTGCTGAGGGCCTGGCCGTGGAAGCGAGACGTACACGCGCGATTGATAGACATCCTCAGCGCGGCAGGGGCGAAGGCCATCGGCCTCGACATCGTTTTCAGTGAGGTCTCCAGCGAGACTGACATGACTGCAGATGGCGATGGTTGGCTGGAGGAGTTGCCCCCATCCGAAAGCGACATGAAACTCGAGGAAGCGATCAGCGTCAGCGAGCGCGTGATCCTCGCCGCCGAGTTCCAGGAAACAGTCAAGGACGCCGATGAGGTCGAGGCGACAGTGACGTCCGTCTCATTCCCCTACTGGCGCTTCGAGGACGCTGCAGCAGGCGTTGGTGTCGTCAACTTCTCCAAGGACGTGGACAGTGCCGTAAGACGCATGAGCCTCGACTTCACGTACCAGGACGAGCTCGAGCCGTCGTTCGCACTTGAGGTCGTAAATGTCGCTGCAGGAAGCGACGGCCGGGCCGAGAAGTTGAGCGCCCACCGGCCCCATCCGTATCTGCCCGAGGACACCGTGCTCATAGATTACGTGGGGCCTTGCGGCACTTTTAAGACCGTGCCCTACTACCAGGTGCTGGAGGGCGAAGTGCCGGCCGATGTCTTCAAGGACAAGATCGTGCTTGTCGGTGGCACGGCGCAGATACTCCAGGACTGGCATCTCACGCCGATGGCGGGAGTACACAGCGGTGAGTACGACAAGAACATGGCCGGGGTGGAGATTCAGGCCAACTGCGTAGCGACGCTTCTGGGCGGCAAGAGTGTGTGGCCGGTCCCGCTGTGGGTGACATGGCTGGTCAGCCTGCTGTTCGGGGTACTGACTGCGGCCGGCACGGCTCTGCTCAAGCCTCTGCGGGCCTTGCCGCTGCTGGGGGTGCCACTGGCCGCTGCCGGGTTGGGGGTGCCGGATCTGTTGCTGCGCAGTGCCGGCACGTGGCTGCCGGTAGTCTCCCCGATGCTGGCGCTGGTGCTCTCGTACAGCGTTGTGACGGTCTATATGTACGTGGTGGAAGAACGTCATCGGCGCGCGATTCGTGCGGCCTGGCAGCGCCGCGTGGCCCCCGAGATACTCGATGTCATCCTCGAAAATCCGGACCTGGCGTATGTGTCAGGCAAGCGCACTGTCGCTACCACGCTCTTCTCCGACGTCCGAGGCTTCACGACGATGTGTGACGCACTTGAGCCGGAGGAGGTCGTGGACATACTGAATGAGTATCTCAGCGAGATGACGAAGGTCATCCGCCGCCACCGTGGAACAATACACAAGTTCATCGGCGACGGGATCATGGCCGTGTTCGGCGATCCGATAGCCGATGAGAACCACGCGGACGAGGCAGTCGCCGCGGCGCTCGAGATGCAACAGCGGCTGGCCGAGATGCGCGAGACCAGCGAGAAGCCGCCGATCCAGACGATGCGCATAGGGGTCGGGGTTCACACCGGCGCTCTGGTTGCCGGGGACATCGGCTCCGAGGAATTCATGGAATATACGATTATCGGTGCGACCGTGAGCATAGCTTCGCGGTTGGAGGGCTTGAACAAAGAGCTTGGGACGAGTATAATAATCAGCGAGGCTACAAGGAGCCGTCTGCATGGCGATTACGCCATGACGACCATCGGGCCACGCGAGATCAGAGGCGTGGCAGAGCCGATAGAGGTCTATGCGGTGACAGTCGGAGAAGTTGCTGCAGGAGAAAATAACTCATCAAGGGGCGAGGCCGACCATGTCTAGAGTGCGACGCTGCTTCGGGGTCGCTGTAGCCATTGCGGTACTCATATCGGCCGGAGCGGCCAGCGTTGCGGTTGCTCAGACTGTTAAGATCACAGCAATTGTGCTGTCAGTACAGCATCGCTCGGGGCCATCGGGCGACTGGGCGGGAAGCAGGATCGGCACGACGCTGCCGGCAGGCAGCCGTGTGCGTACCGGCAAGCGTAGCAAGTGTGAGATCAAGTTCCCCGACGGCAGCATCATCCGCATGGGCCCGCGCAGTGACATCGTCATCCAGGCTGTCAAGGGACGTGACCTGCAGCTCAGGTACGGGAGTCTGTGGGCGAAGTTCGTTGCCGGCAGCGGCGCTCGCATCAAGGGCGGCAGTGCCGTGGCTGCAATCAAAGGAACCACGCTCGAATTCCGAAGCAAGCCGAATCCTGACGGCACCTCAACCGACGACTGCACGGTCTATGAGACGAAGGAGGGCGTGGACTTCGAGACAGAGCGAGGGACGATACCTCTGTGGGGTGGCTTTGGCTCAACGTTCTCCGCCGTGCGGCCGGCAGTGCCCACCGCGATGCCGCAGCCGCCGGCTGAGTTTGCCGGCGGGAGTTATTCGCCGGACTGGATGGGCTACCCGTCAGGCGCCAACATGCTGACAACGCCCGGAGCCGACGCGGGCCTCGTCGGCACGCAGCAGCAGTACACCTCCAGGCGCGCCGTCACTCTCGCTCTCCCGGGTACCTACGGTCAGGACGATGGCCCCAGGGAAGGCGACCTCGAGGTGATAGTCTCTCAGGTGCCCGGGCGAAGTAGTCGCTCAAGCAGCGGAGCCTTGTTCGCCATGGCACAAGCACCGCAGGTGGCCAGCTCGCTTTTCGAGGCGACGGTCGGTCAGACTACGATGCCCCAGGACGTATTCGGCAAGCGCTTTTTCGGTCCCTATCTGCACACGGACGTTTTTGGTCTCTGGGGTGAGACCGAGAGTATGGCCGGGGTTCGGATCCGCCCCACGGCCGTCGTCGGCGACTGGTATCTGGAACTCGGCGTCACAAGCTGGGGAGACTTCGACGGCAATTGGCGCACCCATATCACGGAGGGTTTTGCCGCGACGAGATCGAAGGGCCGGGAACTGACAATAGGCCGCCAACACTACCTCGAGGGCCCGGTCAACAACTCCGACCTCGGCACCATCATCGGCTTCGACCCCATAGATGCGGTTAGATGGCGGGTTCCTGTCCTTGATAACTGTACGATGGACGTCGGCTACGTGCAGGACTACCTGCCGTTCTCGAACCGGGACCTGAGCGGCTATTTCGCGAGGGCTCAAACAAATATCCGTGGGGGCATGGTCGGTCTCAACTGGGTCCACGAGAACACGGTCGGCTCCGCATACAGCTTTGACGTCTCGTTCCCACTCGTCAAGGACGTGATTGACATCTACGGGGAGTTCGGTACGGACACAGTGGGGCGGCATGTTGAGACGGTCGGATTCTACTTCTCACATCTGTACCAGCACCATGACATAGACCTGTTCATGGAAAGAGCTCAACGCGGAGGCGAGCCCACACTGACGTCCGTGGTCGCGTACAAACAGATCACCGACGACTTCCTTGGGCTGGCGCTGGTACAGAAAAGCTCCGGCGAGCCGGCAAGCTTCTCGATCGGCGGCATGTGGGAGTTCTAGTGCTGCACCTGCAGAGGAAGGCCGGCCGAAGCAGCGTATAGCCGCCAGCCGGCCTGTTGCCGGTTGCAGTGTCTTTGTAGCAGGTAATCTCAGGTGAGGTGAGGCAAAGTGCGCAATCAACTGGTCCTGGCCATAGCGCTTATCGCTATCGCGGGATTCTCCATCCTGGCCGGCTGTGGCGGCGGTGGTGCTCCCGAGACACAGACGGGCTCCCTAGCCTATGCGGTCACATTCCCGCCCCTGCCTGATGGCGTGGACACTGCGGTGATATACCCGGCGACGAACAGTATCAGCCTGGACATCATTAACGCGGCCAACGGCGAGCCCGTCGTGGGCCGGACCATGCTGAACCGGCCGACCCCGGAGGGCGGGCAGGTCACGACCACCATTACGGGGATCCCTGTCGGCATCTGGCTGGTCAAGGTCAAGGGCTGGAGTCTGGAGAACGGCGGCGGCAACCTTGTCAGCAGAGTGTTCGACAACGCCCTCATCGAGGGGGGGAAGACCACCTCGAAGAACATGGTCATGGAGGGCTACCCCTTCGCCATTGATCTCTTCACCGAGGACAGCCCGGTACTGGTTGATGAGATCGCCACCGTTTATGCCACTCCCAAAGCGGTCAACGGCGATACGCTGCTCGGCGACTATGCGTACACGTGGGCCTCGTCCGACACTGCCATCGCCGCGCCCTATGTTGTGACAGCCGCCGGCACCGCCCAGATTGTGGCGGCGAGCTCTGACAGCGCAGAGCAGCAGTTCATCGGCGTCGCTCGGGGTGCCTGCGAGGTGGCATGCACGCTGGTGCACGAAGAGAACTACGTGGAACCCATGCAAGCTCCGGTCGTCGGCGTGCTGCCCCTGGTCGTCAACCCCAATGTGGACGAGGTCACCGTTGACCCGGACACGATGGAATTGCGTACCGGCACTTCGGGGAACGCAACGGCTACGGCGAGGTACAATGGCAACGTAGTGGCCAATGTAGAGTTCAGCTTTACGTCCGGGGATACCGGTGTGGCGACGGCGGCCAAGACCGGCCAGGATACCTGTACCGTCACCGGCGCGGGAGGTGGCACTACCGAGATCACGGTCAGCCAGCCCTACACCAGCGCCACCGACACCATCGCCGTCACGGTGCCCGAGGGGAGCCTTGACGTCATTGTAAGCAGCACGGACTGACACCGCGCTTCGTTCTCGAGTGCCCTCTCCAGCAGAGACTAAACGGCACGGGCTTTCCTTCAGCCCGTGCCTGTCGTTTGGCTGTGTGTGTCGTTTGTCTGGGTGTGGCGTTTGGCTGTGTCTGTCTTCGCT